>JAYGEF010000004.1:0-6301 GCA_046582535.1 Alphaproteobacteria bacterium | reverse complement strand
ACCGCGCCGTCATGGGCGGTCACCCTGGTGAAACCGACCGCCTGGTTGGAGAACGTCTCGATACTCTTGATGGTCATTAGAACACAATGACGTTGCGCAGCACCTCGCCGCTGTTGACCTCGGCGATGGCGTCGTTGATGCCGTCGATGGGGTAGCGGTTGCTGATCAGTTCGTCGAGCTTGAGCCGGCCCTGCTCGTAGAAGCCGACCAGGCGGGGGATGTCGACTCGAATGCGGGTGCCGCCCATTTTGCTGCCGATAATGCGCAGGGCGATGTCGGCCATGTTCAAGGGCTCGAACTCGGCCATGGCGCCGGCCGCCGGCATGCCGACGATGACCATGGTGCCCGAGGGCCGCAGGAAGCTGATGCCCTGCTCCACCGCTTTGGTGCTGCCGACGGTCATGAACACGTAGTCGACGCCGCGCCCGTGGGTCAGCTCGCGGATGGCCTCGGCGGCGTCGTAGGCGCCGGCGTTGACGCCGTGAGTGGCGCCGAATTCCATGGCGGTTTCGAGTTTTGAATCCAGCAGATCCACGGCGATAATGGTTTCAGCGCCGCACAGCCGCGCCCCCTGGACACTGTTGAGGCCGATTCCGCCGGTGCCGATGACCGCGACGCTGCTGCCCGATGGCACCTTGGCGGTGTTGACCACGGCGCCGAGCCCGGTGATGACCCCGCAGGCCAAAATCGCCGCCGATTCCAACGGCATGGATTTGGGGATCGTGACCAATTGAGATTCGTGGACCATGACGTATTCGGCGAAGGCGCCGGTGCGGATACCCTGGGCGACGCGCTCGCCGTCGGCGCGGCGCAACGGGCTGATGGCGTCCAGCGGGAATTTGGTTTCGCATTGGGTCGGGTCGCCCTGGAGGCAATAGAAGCAATGGCCGCGGGAGCGGATCAGGGTAACCACCACATGATCGTCGAGCGCCACGCCGGTAACCCCGGCGCCGACTTCCTCGACCACGCCCGAGGCCTCGTGGCCACAGAGGATCGGCAACTTGCCGCCCCAGGCGCCCTCGACGTAATGGATGTCGCTGTGGCAGATAGCGCAGGCAGCGAGCTTGACCCGGACTTCGCCGGGGCCGGGGCCGTCAAGCTCGAGGTCCTCAATGACCAGTGGCTGGCCATGCTCCTGACAAACGGCGGCTTTCATGCTCGAGTTCCTCTTAGTCGGTAAATTGACATTCCAGGCGCCAGGTGACCTGCGCCTTTTTCATGAACTGGTCGAATTTGACCCGCTTCTTTTTGGCTTTGCGCCGGAAGGCGTCCTCGATGACGGCCCGAACATCGTCGTCCAACTCGGCGGGGTCGAGTTCGATGGTCACCGGCAGGCCGTTCTTGGCCTTGGCCTTGGCCTTGGCTGGGGCGCGGCGCGGCTTGGTCGCCGCCGTCTTCCGGCTCTTGCTCGAGGAAAACACGGAATCCCAGCCGTTGCGGTATTCCGGCGTCGAGACGCTGGAAAAATAGCTCGGCGAATTATCCGCCGCCGCCGTGCCCTTGGTTGACTTCTCGCTCGGTGCACTGTCGGACTTGGCCGATGTGCTGTCGGCGGATTTGGCCGATGTCGCGTCGCCGGATGTGGACGTTGATTTGCTTTCCGGCTTGGCCGTTTTGCTCTCGGACTTCGTTGTCTTTGTGCTCTTGGTCGTGCTCTCGCTCATTGCTCGCTGGTCCCTTGCGGTCTCGAATTTTGTCGTCTGACGCGACGGCGCGCCATTCTGCCCAAAACCGGTGGCTGGGGAAAGCGTTGTGTCGGCGAGGTGGTCGTTCTGTAGTGGACGCGGGACGATAATCAGGTGGCACTGATCCGCTCGGCGGGAAAGCGCACGGTGACCGTGGTGCCGACGCCGACTTCGCTTTGCAGGCCCAGCGATCCGCCATGGAGTTCGGTGAGGGCCTTGGTCAGGGGCAGGCCGAGGCCGGATCCCTCGTATTTTCGGTTGAGATCGCTATCGACCTGTTGGAACGGGGTCAGCGCCTTGGGAATGTCGGCCAGGGCGATACCGATACCGGTGTCGGCGATCTGGAATACATAACCGTTGTCCCTGCGAAACCAGATCTTGATCGCCACACGGCCGCCGGGCGGCGTGAACTTGATGGCATTGGACAGCAGGTTGATCAGGATTTTCTTGAACTTGCGTTCATCGGCGTACAGTGCCGGCAGGGTCGATGGCGCGTCAAAGTTCATATGGACACCAGCCTCATTGGCTCGTTCCTTGACCAGGGTGAGACACGAACCGAGGATCCTTGAGACGTCGATCTGTTCCTCGTGTAGTTAGGCCTTTCCCGCCTCGATCTTCGCCAGGTCGAGAATATCGTTGATGAGATCCAGGAGGTGTAGGCCGGACTCGTTGATGTCCCCCACATAGGCGGCGTATTTCGGGTTGCCGACGGGTCCGAACATCTCGCTTTTCATGACCTCGGAGAAACCGATGACGGCGTTGAGCGGGGTACGCAGCTCGTGACTCATGTTGGCGAGGAACTCGGACTTGGCGCGGTTGGCGAGCTCTGCCTGATCGCGCGCCTGGATCAGGTGCTCGGTCATTTCCTCGAGCTCACGACTTTGGTTGTCGAGATACTGGTTGGCGCTTCGGAGTTCCTGTTCGGCATTCTTGATTTTGGTGACATCGGTGTAGGTCGCGACGACGCCGCCCTCGGCAGTCTGGCGTTCGGTGATCTGCAACCACATCCCGGTTTTTCTGTATTGCAGCCGGGTGCCGGCGGGCTGGCGGTGTTCCACGAGCCGTTCGGCGATCCAGGCGTCGGCATCGCCGCCGGTATCGACGATCACGCCGCGCGTGACGCCTTCGCGGAGAATCGCCTCGAATGTCGTGCCGACCTCCACGAGGTCCTCCATGCCCGGTTCGAGGAGGTCGCGATAACGGCTGTTGCACAGCACCAGCCGATCATCAGCGTCATAGAGGACAAAGCACTGGGAAATCGACTCGATCGCGTCTGTCAGCCGGCTGTGGGCCGGAGCGGCGCGGGCGTTGCTTTCGGCCAGAGCGTCCTCGGTTCGTTTGCGCTCGGTCATGTTCTCGATGGTGAAGATTACCCGCGACCAGTCATCATGATGCTCGCGGGGAATGGTTCCGCGCATGCGGGTAAATATCTCGGACCCGTCCATGGCGGATTCAGTGGCCTCGACGACGAATGTGGTTTTGCCCGATGCAACCGCGACGAGCTGATCACAAAACAACGCCAGTTCTCCGGCGGTCAACGCCGCGCCGTCGGACGATTTCAGTATTTCCTCCTTGCTTGCGGCGCCGTAAATCGCGAGCGTGGCGGAATTGAGATCTACGAGTTCACATAGATCGTTAGCCGTCATGAGATGATCGGGGCGGCGCTCGAAGTAGCGCCGCCAATCCTTCACCCCGCGCCGCGCCAATTGATCGAGCATGGTTTTGAGTTGCGACCAGTCCTCGACCCAGATCGCCGCCGGGAAATCGTCGAAAATTTCGCGGTACAGCTTGTCGTCTTGCGGTATTTGCCGTTGATCACCAACCGCGGTCATGGGCGCTTTCATAGGGCCGTGGCGGTCTTTTGTTCGAGTGCACATGAATTCTCGTTTGCCTAGTGGGCGTCGATTACTGCGGTCCGGCGAACTGAAAGCCGGCGGGACTCTCGGCGCCACCGGTTCAAACTTCTGTCTAACGGATGTATTCCTGGGAAAAGCATCGCAAAATTAGGTAAACGATGTGTGAAAGTTGCCAGATTCCGGATTTGCCTCGCGCTTTAGCCTGGACGCTGCGAGCGGGTCGCGTTGATCGGGCTTTGGCCCACCACCCCTATTGACGCCGGCCTCCCGCTGGCGGACAGTCGGGTGACGAGCAACAACCGGATGTGAGGCGCCCCATGCCCCAGGATGCGCTGGCGCGATTTGATGCGGACCCCGAGCACTCCTTCACCCTGCCGGGTTCCTATTACCATGACGCTGACGTCTATGGCCGGGAGATGCCGGCGATCTTCTATCGCGCCTGGCAATACGCCTGCCATGTGAGCCTGCTGGCCGAGCCGGGGGATTATTTCGTGCGCGACATCGGCGACCAGAGCGTCGTCGTATTGCGCGGCGACGACGGCGAGTTGCGCGCCTTCCACAACGTCTGCCAGCACCGGGCCCATCGTCTGTTGGAAGGCCAGGGTCCATTGGACGGACAAGGTAGGGCGCCCGGCGTCGTTATCTGCCCCTATCACGGCTGGACCTACGAACTTGGCGGCGCCCTGAAATACGCGCCGGATTCCGGCGCCGTGGCCGGCTTTGACAAGGGTGGCTTCTGCCTCAGCCCGGTGCGTATCGACAGCCTGTGCGGCTTTGTCTTTTTCAATCTCGATCCGGACGCCAGGCCCATGGCCGAGGTCTACGCCGGACTCGAGGATGAAATCCGATCGTTCTCACCCAATGTGGATAAGCTGACCCAAACCAGCCGCCACGAATATCCCATGGCCGCCAACTGGAAAAACGCGGTGGAGAATTTTTCCGAATGCTACCACTGCCCCGGTCAGCACAAGGGGCTGGTCGCCGGTGGCCTCGACCTCGACAGCTATTCCATCGCCATCCATGACGCCCACCACAGCCACACCAGCCGCGGCAAGGGTGATGCCTCCCAGTATCCCGCGGGCGACCACGCGGCGCCCCGGTCACAAGAGTTCGGCGGCTGGCTGATCTGGCCGAACCTGTCCTTGGAAGTCTACCCCGGCGGCTATCTCAACATATTTCATCACACCCCGGCCGGGCCCGAGAAGACCGTCCAGGTCATCGAGTGGTATTTCGCCGACGAAACGCCGGCGGCGGAGCGCCAGGAGGTCGTCGACTTCATGCATACCGTGCGCATCGAGGACATCCCGATCTGCGAGAGCGTCCAGCGCGGCCTCCACAGCATGGGCTACAGCCAGGGCCGCTTCATGGTCGACGCCGCGCGCAGCGCCTTCAGCGAGCACGCGGTCCACGACTTCCAGCTCAAGGTGGCGCGGTCGTTGGGGTTGATTGCCGCCTGATTCCATGACCGGTGACGGCACCCTGTTCGACGACATCCTGGCGCTCGTGGCGTCGGACTTCGCGGCCGCCGAGGCGCGGCTCCAGGACATGGCGCGGGCCGAGCCGGACTCCTTCGACGCTCATTTCATGCTCGGCTTCATTCATAGCCGGCGCCAGGATTATGGCGCTGCCGCCGCGGCTCTGGTTCGGGCCGTCGAGATCCGGCCGACGGCCCAGGTGGCGTTGTTCAATCTGGGCTACTGCCAACAGCAGCTTGGCGATCTGGCCGGCGGGCTCGACTATTACCGGGCGGCGCTGCGCGCCTCGGGCGGGCGCTACGGCGACGCCGCCGTGCTGGCCGGCCAGTGTTACCACCGGCTCGGCGATCCGGCGGCGGCCTGCGCCCTGCTCGAGACCGCCCTGGCCGATCACCCGGACGACGCGCCACTGATCTATGTGTTGAGGGGCGCCTTGCGGGACGAGGGGCGCGACGGCGCCGCCGACCGCCGGGACGCGCGCCTTGGCGAACTGGTGGCCGATGAGCGGAGCGCGGTCGGCCTCGCCGAGTTCTTCAGTCGCTACGACCATCACGGCTGGTCGCGCCTCGACAACAAGGTGACGCTGGCGGCAATGATCGCAGGCTGCCCCTGGCAACCGGAAAGCTTCGCCATGCCGGGCGAATTTGCCGATCTCAAAGCCGCCCATGACCGCCATGGCGGTCCGTGGATCGTCAAACCGGCGGCCCTGTTCGGCGGCCAGGGGATCACCGTGACCGACGATCTCGCCCGGGTGCCGCGCGAAGGTGGCTGGCTGGTCCAGCGCTACATCGCCGACCCCTACCTGATCGACGGCAAGAAGTTTCACCTGCGCCTCTATGTATTGGTCACCTGTGTCGCGCCGCCCGAGGCCTAGCTGTGGCACGATGGGATCGTGCGCTTCGCCGCCGAGGCTTATACGGCGGACCCGGAACACTTCGCCCGCGAGGCCATGCACGTGACCAATACGGTGCGCTTCCAGGATCATCCCGATCTGGTGGTTGCTGATGACGTGGCTGATGACGGCACGGGCAATGTGTGGAGCCTTGAGGCCCTGATCCGGCGTCTGGCGAACGACAGTGCGGAATCGCCGCTCCCGGCGCTCGAAAAGCTGGCGGCTGGCCTGATGGCGGCGATCGAGGTGGCCGGCGTTTTGCCGATCAGGCGACGGTTCCGCGCCACTCGCCGGCGCCTAAGCTGCTCGGCCTCGACGTGCTGCTCGACAGTGCCGGACGCCCCTGGCTGCTCGAAGTCGAGCGCTATCCGGCCCTCGGTGGCGGCGCTGCGG
>JAYGEF010000469.1:0-5156 GCA_046582535.1 Alphaproteobacteria bacterium | reverse complement strand
CGGCGACGGCGGCCCCGTCTGTGACACCAGTTTTACGCTCTATGATTGGTACCCGCCCCTCGAACAGCCGTTCGTCTTCGAGACGTTCGATTTGGCCGACGGCAGTGGCCGGCAATACACCGTCGTGGTTGCACTGTGCGGTGAGGTGTCGTGTCCCTTCGAGGTCCAGCTTCGCGATATCCTGACGATATATGACACCGTGCCGCTCGACGAATGCGCCCTTGCCCAACAGCCCACGATGACAGCAACGGACTCGACCCATGGGATCGGTGATCCCCTGCAGCCGGATGAGAGAATCAGGCTGTGGTACACGGGTTACGAACAGTATTTCGTCTCGCTCAACGCCCGGCCCATTGATCTGGCGCCGGATACGCGCGGCCTGCTCGTTCACATGATCGGCAGCCATGATCATGTTTGGCGGCATCACTATCTATTCGTCGTCGAGGATGATCGACTCGTCCTCGCCTGGAGTAGCCGGGAGGTGGGCGGCGAAGACCTGATCGCCGTCGATGGCGCTGACGTCAACGGTGACGGATTTATGGAAATCCTTCACTTCATGGGAACGCCGCACGGCTGGATCGAACAACCCAGTGGCCTTGTATCCAGTTCTGTCAAGGCCGGCATCTATCGCTGGAATAGCCTTAGCGGTAAAATGGAAGGGCTCACCATCGCCCAGGCGGGCATCCCCATCTACGCGGCGGTAAGTGGTGTATTCGATACGCTGGAAGCGGCACTGGAAACCCAACAGGATTCACAATTGTGCCAGTGGCTCTACTACAACGTGCCGACCGACCGGTTGCCGGAGCTTGAACCGGGACGATACATCCAGGCCAAATTCACTTGGCGCAAGGCGCTCGCGGAGGCACAGATCAGCGCTTGCAATCCGACTGGTGAAGCGTACGTCGCCACGCTTACGGATTTCCCAATATCATACGTCAGGCTACCGCCTTATTGAGCCCCACCGCCGCCGGAGAACTCAGATGCGATACGCCTGCGTAACGGTCTTTCGGAATCTGGTGGCCGTCTTTGTGCTGGTCTGGGCCGGTGTCGCTTACGGCGGCGGCGGTCCCGACTGTTTTACCGATTTAACTCTTGAGGATTGGTATCCACCCCTTGAGAGTCCGTTCGTTTTCGAGACGTTCGACCTCGCCGACGGCAGTGGTCGCCAATACGTCGTCCGGCTCGTGCCCTGCGGTGAGGTGTCGTGTCCCTTCGAGGTCCAGCTTCGCGATGTCCTGACGATATATGACACCGTGCCGCTCGACGAATGCGCCCTTGCCCAACAGCCCCGGATGACGGCGGAAGACTCAAGCCAGGGGATTGGCGATCCCCTGCGACCGGACGACAGGATCAGGCTGTGGTACACGGGATACGACACATTCTTCGACTCGCTTCATGCCCGGCCCATTGACCTAGCGCCGGGCAAGCGTGGCCTGCTTGTCCACATGATTGGCGGTTACGATCATATCGGGCGACACCATTATCTGTTCGTCGTCGAGGACGGCCGCCTCGTCCTCGCCTGGAGTAGCCAGGAGGTCGGCGGCGAAGATCTGATCGCCGTCCATGCCGCTGACGTCGATGGCGATGGATTTATGGAAATCCTGTACTTCTGGGGCGCCCAGGTCGGCTGGATCGACGAGTCCAGCGGCGACACGGTTGGCGGCATTTATGGCGCGGTATTTCGCTGGGACGATGACGCCGGAAAGATTGAACGGCAAACCATCGCGCAAGCCGAAACGCCCGCCTATGGGGTGATTGGCGGGGTGTTCGCGACCGCCGCCGCGGCGTACGACGCGAAATTCGCGGCGGCGGCATGTTTCTGGCGCTATTACGTGGTGCCGACCGACCATTTACCGGATCTGGCGCCGGGCCAATACGTCCTGATCGCGTTCACCTGGGACAGGGCGATCGCCGATGCCGAAAGCCTCGCCTTCAACCTGAGCGGCGACGGATTTGTCGCAACGCTCACCGAATTCAATCCCCGCTACGCTCGATTGCCCCGCGAGTGAGCGCCGCCCGCTGGCCCGCGCTCGCAACCCGTGGTACTGTCCGACCCCGGCGTGGCCCGACCACCCGAACCCTTGAACGTTCAAGAAGAGCAGGCACCATGCATCTCGTCCGAATAATCGCCCGGCAAGCCCATGCTTCGATAAATTCATGACAGAGGTTCATCATGTCTGCTTCTTCCCGTGGCGGTGTTCCCCGCCATCCTGACGATGTTACCCCCCAATGGCTGACCGCGCGGCTGCGCGAGGACGGCGTGCTGTCGTCGGGCGCGGTCACCAAAGTCACCGCCCATAAGACCAACGACTGGAACATGGCCGCCTCGGCCCGTGTCGCCATCGACTACGACGACGCGGCCAACCGGCAAGCGCCGCGCAGCCTGTTCGTCAAGATTATGGAGACCGCGGACCCCTACGCGGACTTCATTCCCGGCGAGGTCGCATTCTATAACGAACCGCTACCCGACACCTTGCCCCTGGCCCAATGTTACGGCGCGGGCCGTGATCCGGTCGCTGGCGTGACCCATGTTCTGCTCGAGGACCTGAGCGCAACCCACGGGCACAGCAAATGGCCGCTGCCGCCATCCCTGGCCAGATGCGAGGCAGCGGTCACGGCCCTGGCGCGCATCCATGGCCATTGGTGGAAAGGCGATGTCTCCAAGAGTGACGAATTCGGCATTGATCGGCGCCTCAAGCTGGAGCGGTTCGCCGGCCATCTGCCAAACCTGGTGGCCGAGTTCCTCGCCTTTGTCGGCGAGGCCGCGCCGCTGGATCGCCAGGAAATTGTCCGCTCGGTTTGCCGTCGGCTTCCCGACCTGCTGGACAGCCGACTGTTCGGCGGCCTGCCGATTACCCGCAACCACGGCGACCCGCACTTCTGGAACATCATGTTCGCCAAGGATCCGGCGCGCCACGGCTGTATATTCATCGACTGGGAAGACTGGCAGTACAACCCGCCGGCCTTCGATCTCGCCTACATGATGGCGCTCCATTGGTACCCGGATCACCGGGCGCGCCATGAAGAACACCTGCTGCGGACCTACCACGACGCGCTGCTTCGCGAGATAACGACCGGCTACAGCTGGGAACAACTCATGGCCGACTATCGCTTGGGCCATCTCCATAACTTCATTGTGCCACTGTTTCAGCTCAATATGGGTGAGCCGGGCGAAGGCTGGTGGCCCCACGTGGAGCGCTTGTTCCTGTCCTACGACGATCTGGATTGTGGTGCACTGTTGTAGGCGACCGTGCATAATCGCCGCCGCATCCAAATTCGTACAAGGGGAGAAGGCAACACCATGGGCGAACTCATCACGGTTCCGGCGCGGCGCGGCAAGGCGGCACGGCTCAATGCCGGCCAGACCGTCAAGGTCATCAACACCCATGGCCAGCAAGTGGTCGATACCTGGGCGTTCAACGCCGACGACCTGGCCGAGCACATGTCCATGGAGCACTGGCGGCCGACCGTCCAGCACATCATCCCCGAGGTCGGCGACGCCATGGTGACCAACAAGCGCCGGCCCATCCTGACCCTCACCGAGGATACTTCATCGGGCATCCACGACACCCTGATGGCGGCCTGTGATTCATACCGCTATGGCCTGCTCGGCTGTACCGAGTATCACGACAACTGCACTGACAACCTGCATGCCGCCATGCGCCAGCTCGGCCTGACCGCGCCGGAGACGCCGAGCCCGCTGAACCTGTTCATGAACATCCCGGTGACCAACGGCCGCGAGTTGTCGTTCGGCGAGCCCGACAACAAGCCCGGCGATTACGTCTGCCTGCGCGCCGACCTCGACTGCATCGTCGCGTTTTCGACCTGCCCCCAGGATCTCCTGCCGATCAACGGCAAGGCGGGCATTCCCACCGAGGTCCATTTCGAGATTATCGACTGACCATTCAGGCGGGATTTCCAACACCGGAGACCGTTGATTTGCAAGCGTCTTCGTCCAACCGAATCCCAGCCAACTTGAACCAGCCACCCTCGGCTAGTACAACGCTTCAACGCAAATAACCAATTAGACTTCAGGGAGCGACAGCAAAATGAATGCCTTAAGCGAGTTTTCCCGGCTGAGCGGCTCGATTTTCGTCGACGGCGCGGCACGCAGCAGCAGCGCCACCGAGCACCTCGATATTATCGACCCGGCGACCGAAGACCGTATCGCCGAAATGCCCGATACCACGGAAGCCGAGGTCGACGAGGCAATCGCCGTCGCCAACAAGGCCCAGAAGGTCTGGAATGCCATCAACCCGTTGCAACGGGCCGAGATGATGCACGCGGTGGCGCGCGACATCGCCGAAATTTTGCCGGTGGTCGCGGAGATGATGACTCGCGAGATGGGCAAGCCCTACAAGGAATCCGCCGACGAGCTTAAATGGGGCATTACCGCCGTCGACTACTACGCCGAAATTGCCCGCCACGAATCCGGCAAGGTGCTCGGCCCGGTGACCGACGGCCAGTTTCATTTCACCCAGAAGACCGCCATGGGCACTGCGGTCATCATTCTGCCATTCAATTTCCCCATCGTGCTGGTGTGCTGGGAAGCCGCGGCGGCGCTTGCCGCCGGCAACGCGGTGATTATCAAGCCGTCGGAAAACACCTCCATGACGACAATCAAGTTCATGGAGGCGTTCAAGCACCTGCCACAAGGTATTATCCAGTGCGTCACCGGCGGCGTCCGCGTCGGCCAGCAACTGGTGCAGAGCCCCGACACCAATGTGGTCGCCTTCACCGGCAGTATTCCGGCCGGCCTGGCGGTCGCTGAATCCTGTTCCAAATCCTTCAAGCGGGTTTTGATCGAAGCGTCGGGCAACGACCCGTTCCTGGTCATGCCGTCGGCGCCGCTCGACATCGCCGTCCGTGGCGCCTCTTTCTCGGCCAACTTGAACTGCGGTCAGGTCTGCGTCTCGGCCGAACGCTTCTACGTCCATGACGCGATCTATGACGAGTTCGTCGAGAAGGTTGTCGACGAGGTCGCCAAGATCCGCATCGGCAACGGCCTCGACAAGGTCGACATGGGCCCCATGGTCAGCCAACGCGGGCGCGACCGTTATGAGGAAATCCTCGCCCGCGCCATCGAGCAGGGCGCCGAGCCAGTGATCGGCGGCGGCCGGCCCGGCGGCTTCAACAAGGGTTGGTTCGTCGATGCA
>JAYGEF010000278.1:0-3458 GCA_046582535.1 Alphaproteobacteria bacterium | reverse complement strand
CCTCCTAATGGTAATCGACGATTTCGACATCAAAAGCATCACCACGACGCCAGCTAAAACAAATTCGCCACTGGTCGTTAACACGAATACTGTGCTGTCCAGCTCGCTTACCCGATAATCGTTCAAGCCGATTGCCGGGCGGGATGCGGAGATCTCCTATGTCCGCTGAGCGGTTCAGCATTCGCAGCTTACGTCGGGCGACGTTTTGGATATCCCGCGGCAACCGCCGCGCGACTTCGCCCCGCCAGATTTGTTCCGCCTCTCGGCTCTTGAACGACCTGATCACAAATGCATTATAACGAGGCGCGTTATATAACGCATTGCGTTATGGGAAAATTAAGATTGGTCATCCCCGCCGCACTGGGCGCGGTGGCGTAGCAGGTGGTCGGCGAGGACGCAGGCCAGCATGGCTTCGCCCACGGGGACGGCACGGATGCCGACGCAGGGGTCGTGGCGGCCCTTGGTGGCGACGACAACGTCGTTGCCGTGGCGGTCGACGCTGCGCCGGGGAGTCAAAACCGACGAGGTCGGCTTGACCGCGAAACGGGCGACGATGTCCTGGCCCGACGAAATGCCGCCGAGCACGCCGCCGGCATGGTTCGAGAGGAACGTTGCGTCGCCGTCCTTCATGCGCATTTCGTCGCCCGAGAACTCGCCGGCCATGGCGGCGGCGGCGAAGCCGGCGCCGATCTCGACCCCTTTGACCGCGTTGATGCTCATAAGCGCCCCGGCGATATCGGCGTCGAGCTTGCCGTAGACCGGGGCGCCGAGACCGGCGGGGATGCCCGAGGCCACGATCTCGACTACGGCGCCGGCCGACGAGCCGCGCTTGCGGGTGTCGTCGAGGAAGGTCTCCCAGGTCTCCGCCATGGCCGCATCCGGCGACCAGAACGGGTTGTTGGCGATCTCGTCCCAATCCCAGTTATCGCGGTCGACGGGATGGGGCCCAATCTGGGTCACCGCGCCCCGGATGGTGATGTCATCGCCGAGGACTTTGCGAGCGACAGCGCCGGCGGCGACCCGCATGGCAGTCTCCCGGGCGCTCGACCGGCCGCCACCGCGATAGTCGCGAATGCCGTATTTGACCTGGTAGGTGTAATCCGCGTGGCCCGGGCGGAAGCTGTCCTTGATGTCGTCGTAGTCCTTCGAGCGGGCGTCCTCGTTGACGATAATCAGGGAGATTGGGGTGCCCGTGGTGAGACCTTCGAAGACTCCGGAGACGATGGTCACCGTGTCGGATTCCTGGCGCTGGGTAGTGTGGCGCGATTGCCCCGGCCTGCGGCGGTCGAGCCACGGCTGGATATCCGATTCGTCAAGGGGAATGCGCGGCGGCACGCCGTCGATGACGCAGCCGATCTGCGGACCATGGCTCTCGCCCCAGGTGGTAACGCGAAACAGCAGCCCGAAGCTGTTGCTGGACATCTCCCGGGCAGCCTAGACGACCGAAATGTCGGGCGCGTCCACGGCCTTCATGCCGACCACGTGGTAACCGCAATCGACGTGATGGATGCTGCCGGTCACGCCGGACGACAGATCGCTCAACAAATACACCGCGGCGCCGCCGACTTCGTCGATGCGGACGTTGCGCTTGAGTGGTGAGTTGTACTCGTTCCACTTGAGGATGTAGCGGAAGTCGCCGATGCCCGAGGCCGCCAGGGTCTTGATCGGCCCGGCAGAAATGGCGTTGACGCGAATGCCCTGGCCACCCAGGTCGACGGCCAGATAGCGCACGCTGGCCTCAAGCGCCGACTTGGCCACGCCCATGACGTTGTAATGGGGCATCACCCGCTCGGCGCCGTAGTAGGTCAGGGTCAGCAGGCTGCCGCCGTTGTCCATGAGCGGCACCGCGCGCTGGCACACCGCCGTGAACGAGTAACACGAGATGGCCAGGGTGTTGGCGAAGTTATCGGCCGTGGTGTCGAGATAGCGGCCCTTGAGCTGGTCCTTGTCCGAATAGGCGATGGCGTGGACCACGAAGTCGAGCTTGCCCCAGCGCTCGGTAATCTCGGCGAACAGGGCATCCATGCTGGCGTTGTCGGTGACGTCGCACGGTATCACCATGTCGGAACCGACACTCTCGGCCAGGGGTTTGACCCGCTTGCCCAAGGCGTCGCCCTGGTAGGTGAAGGCGAGCTCGGCGCCATGGGCCGAGGTCGCGCTGGCGATCCCCCAGGCGATCGACCGCTCGTTGGCCACGCCCATAATGAGCCCCTTTTTGCCGGCCATGATGGGATTGGCTGCCGTCATATTTTCCTCGCCTGTTACGCCACGAACCTAGGTTGCCGCATGGTACACCAATGGGGCTGGGAATAAACCATGACGATTGCGCCCGGCGAGGGATTTCCCGATAGGCAGGGACGTTGGCTGTGGAACGCCGCGCTAGTTCACAAAGCGCCACGAACCGTCGGGTTCGCGACAGGCGGTGCCGTAGACATCCTCGGTCTGGCCGTCGATGGTCACCGTCGAGCGGTATTCACGGCACGGCTGGCCTTCGGCGGTCGAATACGTTTGGGTCGGGGTGAGGCTACCGGAATGGCCACTGTCCGGATTGGTCCAACTCGACGAATAACCGGTGGGCGCGGTCTCGAGGGTGTCCTGGGCGTTTCGTTCGGCATAGGCCTGATCGGCCTGATCGAGCGACTTGCCGACTTCACTGCCGAGCAGCCCGCCAAGCAGTACACCGACGCCAACGGCCGCGAGCTGCCCGGTGCCCGAGCCGATCTGGCTGCCGGCCAGGCCGCCCAGGCCAGCACCGATAAGAGTGCCCAGGGTTTGCTTCTCACCGCCGTTGGTGGCACAGGCCGCCAACGAAATCATGGCGGCGAGGGCAATCGCGATACGGGTGGATTTCATGGTAATTTGCCTCTGAACAGTTTCTCATACCACCACGCCGGCCAGCACCTTGGCCGCGCCGCATAGTGATCTTCGAAACCCCTGCTTGCATTGAATATAGCACTTCCATGGGCGGGTTAACAGGGGCCCGCCGGTTGTTTCTGATTTGTCCGCGCCCGTGGTACGGTTGACGCCAGTCATTCTGTCGCCGATTATCACCGCGGCGCGCTACTTATGGTTCCTTGTGACGCGTCTCTTTCTGATTTTTTGTTAACGCCCTATGTTCGGGGCGAAAGTGTTCGGAAAACCATGTCCATACCCGATACCGACAACCCTATCGCACTGTTTGGCAACTGGTACGACGCGGTGCTGAAGTCCGACATCCTGAACCCGTCGGCCATGACCCTGGCGACGGTCGATGGTGACGGCCAGCTGACCGCGCGCATGGTGCTGCTCAAGGGTTTTGACGAGCGCGGCTTCGTCTTCTACACCAACAACCAAAGCCGTAAGGGTGAGGCGTTGACCGCCAACCCGACCGCCGCCCTGTGTTTCTATTGGGCCAAGCTTGATCATCAGGTACGTGTCGAGGGCGCAGTCGAGCCGGCGAGCGACGAAGAGGCCGACGC
>JAYGEF010000244.1:0-6584 GCA_046582535.1 Alphaproteobacteria bacterium | reverse complement strand
ACACCTTCGAGGCCCTGGTCGAGGTTCAGGACATCGAACGGGTGATCGACACCAACGATCTCGCCGCCCATGACGGCCAATCGGGCCGGGTCGACGAGGTCGCCCGCGATGGTATCGCCGAGGTCGTGCTGCGGACCAGGGAAATCCTGGCGCTCGACGAATTCACCGCCAATCCGCTGACCGGGCGGTTCGTGCTGGTCGACGGCTACGATATCGCCGGCGGTGGCATCATCAACATGGAAGGCTATCCCGACCAGCGCGGTCTGGTTACGGTCATGGGCACCAACCTGACCGCGGTGGAGCACCACATTTCACGGGACGCCCGGGCGACGCGCAATAGTCACCAGGGCGGCGTGGTGTGGTTCACTGGATTTTCCGGATCCGGCAAGTCGACCCTGGCCCTGGAGGTCGAGCAACGGCTGTTCCGCAAGGGCTATCAGGTCTATGTGCTCGACGGCGACAACGTGCGCGGCGGCCTCAACGCCAACCTGGGCTTCTCGCCCGAGGACCGGGCCGAGAACATTCGCCGGGTCGGCGAGGTCGCGGCCTTGTTTGCCGATGCCGGATTTATTGTCATTAGTGCGTTTATCTCGCCCTATCTGTCGGGCCGCGAGCGGGCCCGTGCGGCGGCCGAGAATTACGATCCCGGCGGCTTCCACGAAATCCATATTCACGCCGATCTGGAAGAGTGCGAGCGGCGCGACCCCAAGGGCCTCTACAAGCGCGCCCGCAAGGGAGAAATTCCTGATTTCACCGGTATTTCAGCACCTTACGAACCACCCGAGAATCCCGAACTGGTTATCGACACGAGTGCTGAAAATGTCGATTTATGTACCCAGCGCATTGTCGACTACATTGTCTGGAAATTCGCCTACACCGGCGAGTGAGGAGACCGTGGTGATAGCATCTGACACCGACGTCGACGTCGCGGCCAATCTGGCCGGCGTTGAGGGCGACATGGCCGCCGCCGCCGCCGGGGCCGGGCGCGCACTGTCCGACATTACCCTGGTGGCAATCTCTAAAATTCACGATGCGGCGCGCATCACCCCGGCGCTCGAGGCCGGACATCTGGTGTTCGGTGAGAATCGGGTCCAGGAAGCCGCCGCCAAGTGGCCTGATCTGAAGCAGCGTTTTCACGACATCGAGCTTCATTTGGTCGGTCCCCTGCAAACCAACAAGGTCAAACAGGCGGTGGCGCTGTTCGATGTTATCGAGACCGTCGACCGGCCCAAGCTGGCCCGCGCCCTGGCCCGCGAGATGGCCGAGAGCGGCCGCGATCTGCCCTGCTACGTCCAGATCAACACCGGTGAAGAGCCGCAGAAAGCCGGCGTTATGCCCGCCGAGGCTGACGGTTTCGTTGCCCTGTGCCGTGATGAATTGGGGCTCACCCTCGCCGGGCTGATGTGCATCCCGCCGTTCGACGAAGAGCCGTCACTGCACTTTGCCTTGCTCGCCGATATTGCCCGGCGTCATGACATGGCCGGCCTCAGCATGGGCATGAGCGCCGATTTCGAGACCGCCGTGCGCCTCGGCGCCACTCATGTACGCATCGGCACCGCTATCTTCGGCCAACGGCCACCGCGAACTTTATCGTAAGCGCGTTCAAGCGCCACGCAGGCTCCCGCCGAACGGTCGGCGACGCGCGGTCGCGCTTGCCAGCGGTCAAAGAATGACCGCTGGGGGAGTTCCAATCTTCTTTCTTTCAGCCCGCGATCGCGGGTCGCCGCTTATGCGGCGGGAGCCCCAGTCTGTGTGAATACAAGAATGGGCGATGTGAACGCCCACCGGTCATACTTAATGACCGGTGGTATTAACGCAGAGCCGCGTGGTCTCGTCGCACTCGGCGAGGATGCGCAACAGGTTTTCCCGGGTCACCGCGACGCAGCCCTGGGTCGGGCCGAAGTCGGGCCGGGCGACATGCATGAAGATGGCGCTGCCCATGCCGGCCACCACCGGATCATCGTTATGGCCGACGGTAACGACCACATCATACAGGTGATCGTCGCGCCACATTAACTCGAAGCTGGCACAATAGGGCTGGCGCACCAGGGTGTTGTAGCCGGGATCGTCGGGGGCATCGCACCAGGCGTCGAGGGGATCGATGGCCACGGTCGGCAGGATAGTGGCGGGCTGTTCGACACGGTCGGGACGATAGTACACCCGGCGCAAGCCATAACAGCCGGTCGGCGTGGCGCGGTCGCCCTCACGCTTGTCCCTGGTCACGCCGTTGGCGCCCAGGGCGCAAGCCATGGTCGAGCCGTTCCATTCGACGGTGCCGCCCGGGTCGACGGTAATGTCCATGTTTTCCCCGATATCTATGTTCGCACAGGGCCGATTGTCTGCCAGTGTACTCGCTTAGTTCAAATCAGGTTGTCAACGATGAGTCGCGTCTTCTCCACAACAGTGGCCTGCTGATAGCGCTCCACCGCCTCATGCAGCCAGATGTCGGCTTCGGCGGCATGGCGGCCTTGAACAACACCTTGACAGTGGCCGGTGTCATGGGTTCAACCGTGCCGGCGATGTAATAGTCCTCGACCACGGGCATGGCTGTGAGACAGAGCGCGGCGTCGGGCGTGCCGTCTCCGGCCGCTTCGGGCGCGATCGTCGCGGCGGTGTTCTGTTCGGCGCCATGCGCCTCGCCGCGCCAGGCAGCGATGCTGGCCGCATCGAGGTTATTCAACCCGACTGGCAGCGACTGGCTGGCCACGCTGGCGGTCTGCCGCCAGGCGATATCGCGGTATGTACTGGCGGCTCCGACGATCATCCAGTCGTCCCGGCCCGATCCCGACTCTTGCGTTGTCGTCACCGCTGGAGTTGGTTCGCCAGTGGGCGGGGCAACGGCGTCGCCGTCGAAAAGCGCCATGACGTGCTCACCCAGGTCGCTACCCGTCGAATCCTCGATAATGGTGTTGAACACGGCGGCAAAAACGCCGGCTACGCCGCCGAACAGGCCGCCGCCTATGATGCGTGCGCCAGGCGCGATATCGTCACCCGTCATTTCGCGGTACAGCGTCGAGATAATGGGCAGTTGTTGAAGCGGGTTGATCACGTCAAGGATGTCGTCGAACGTGAAGCCGTCCTTGCCCCAAAATTCATAGCCAGCGCCAGCGGTGGCGGTGGCGCGATTGGCTGACGGCGATGCATAGGATGCCATGTTGTTGGCGTCGGTCAGTGAATCCATACGGTCGGGCAAGGCGTTTCCTTTCACCCGGCACGACGCAAGTCCCGTGCCACGAAAGCGTGGGATATTTCCGCCATTAAATTAGATAGATGAGCTGATGTGGCCAACTCAACGATAGTGGCCCGGAAAAATTCTACCGGCACCCCCGGCAAGGTTTGCCTCTATATCCCCTAGTACAAATGGCCGAAGCGCTGTGCCTTGGTCGCGAGATAGTGCTCGCTATAGCCGCTGGCCGGCACCACCAGGGGCACCCGCTCGGCGACGTCGATGCCCGAGCGCTCGAGGGCCGCAACTTTGTCCGGATTGTTAGTCATCAGCCGCACCGATTTGAAGCCCAGTTGATGCAACATTTCGGCCGCCGGCAGATAGAGACGTTCGTCGGCGTCGAAGCCCAGTTGGGTATTGGCGTCGAAGGTGTCAAACCCGGCGTCCTGGAGGTTATAGGCGCGCAGTTTGTTGACCAGGCCGATGCCCCGGCCTTCCTGGGCAAGATAGAGCAACACGCCGCTGCCCTCGGCGGCCATGGCCTCGATGGCGGCGCGCAACTGGTCGCCGCAATCGCAGCGCAGGCTACCCAGCAGATCGCCGGTGAAACATTCCGAATGGAGCCGGGTGAGGGGCGATCCGCCGGTTGTCGGCGAACCGATAATGATGGCCAGATGTTCGCTGCCGCCGTCGCCGGGACGGAAGGTGATGATCCGGGTGTTCTCGGCGCCGGCAAGCGGTACCTGGGCCTCGCTTACCGGCTTCAGGCTGGCCGCCGCCGTGCGCTCGTAGGCCAGGATATGGCCGGCGTCGGCAACAACCACTTCACCGATGGCGACCAGGGCCTGGGCCGCCTCCGCCGTCACGGCGACGGTCACCGCGGCGGGCAACAGGCGGGCGCGCTTGGCCAGAGCAATAGCGGCTTGATCACCCGCAAGGGGTGTGCCGCGCGCGTTTTCGAGGGCGGCGAACAGGGCCTGGTCGAGGGGTGCCGAGGGGTTGGCGAGATCGCGCAGAGCGTCGCAGTCGACCACGTCACCAAGCGGCGCCACGACCACGGGCCCGGGCCCCGGCACCAGGTTGAGCGCTGCCGCCCGGGGTGCGGTCAACACCAAGGACCGGGTGCTGCCATCGAGCCGCGCCAATCGCTTGAGGCCTTCGGGCGTGGCGCATTCAGCGGCCAGCACAAGGGCCGCGGCGGCGTTGCCGTCGGTGATCAGGGCAACACCGCCGCGGCGCAGTTCGACCGCCGCGCGGTCAACGGCGCGGAGTGCGGTCACTGCCGAATCCGAAGGCGGCGATGTAGTATCAGTCGAACGTAACGCCATGAACCAAGCCAAATGTGGTTGCGGCCCCAAAGGGCCTGGAGTCGTGAATTTCTAATCCACCACTCTTGACCGGCGCACTATATCGGCGAGATCGCCCTGGTGCAGCATCGAAATGCGTAATCAGCGCTACGACACGATTTTCCGTCATACCCAAAAGCACTTAACTGCGCTATAGATCGCCGACGCACGGCAACTATCGGGGGTCGTTTCAATGCGCGAAAAATCAACCAGTCCGCACCGGCGTGTCCTGCTGGTCGATGACGATGCACCGCTGCGCGAGTCCCTGGCCGAACAGCTTCGCCTCCATGAGGAATTCGATATCAGCGAGGCGGGCAGTGGCGCGGAGGCCATGGAACGCGCCAAGTCTCAGCGCTTCGATCTGGTGCTGCTTGATGTCGGACTGCCCGACATGGACGGCCGCGAGGTGTGCAAGGTGTTGCGCCGAACCGGCAACAAGATGCCGATCATCATGCTGACCGCCGCCGACACCGATGCCGACACCATTCTGGGCCTCGAATCAGGCGCCAACGACTACATCACCAAGCCGTTCCGCCTCGGTGTCCTGCTGGCCCGGGTGCGGGCCCAGCTGCGCCAGCACGAGCAAAGCGAGGACGCGGTCTTCACCATCGGCGACTACACCTTTCGCCCGGCGGCCAAGTTGCTCCATGATGGCGACACCAACAAAAAGGTCCGCCTGACCGAAAAGGAAACGGCGATTCTCAAATTCCTCTACCGGGCCGGCGACAAGGTGGTGGCCCGCGAGGTTCTGCTCGACGAGGTCTGGGGCTACAACGCCGGCGTCGCCACCCACACCCTCGAGACCCACATTTACCGCCTGCGCCAGAAAATCGAGGAGAATCCGTCCGAGGCCAAACTGCTGGTCACCGAAATGGGCGGTTACCGCTTGGTACCATAGGCACCGCAGGGTGTCTTTTGGTTTGGTCCGCAACCGCCGGGCACAGACATCCGAATTGCTTGACTGTTCTTCCGGCCCGTTCCAAAGCTCAGGGCTGAAAGGAAAGTCCCCTGTCGAACTTGATGGAGGCGCTCGCTTTTACTTACGCCACTAGCGCCAAAACTAGTCTCGCGATGACAGTCGTGACAGAGCGCAACTGTGAACCGAAATGTGCTTGTGATAACGGGTGAAGGGACTGTCAAGTTCAAGGTCCGCGAGTGGGAACGTCGACGGCGTACCCTTCCGTGGCTCTGGCCGAATTGTGTTATTGCTTGCCTGACTGCGGCCTACCAGTGCTATCGGCATCGAATTCGATGACAAACTCGAACTCGAACAAATCGAAGCTTCTATCGTAGATGTCGTGGGGGTCGTCGCCACGTCCCGACCTGACCGCATGGCTTGCGCTTTGCTCTGACGCTTCGTTATCATTATTATCTACAGGCATGTCCGCGTCTTCAGGTGTGTTCAAGTCTTCCACTTCATCGTCTTCAAGGGCTACCGTATCAGCCGCCGCGGCGCCGGCGGGAGCTGTATCGACGGGCGTGGTATCGTTCGGTTCAGCATCGAGGGGTAGAACAGCATCGGCCTGTTCCTCGTCCTCAGCGGCATCCTCAAGTTCCGCAATTCCGTCCGACTCAGAAAAAACGGCCTCCACCGCTTCTGCCTCGTCGACGAGTTTTGAATCGGGCTCGACTTCGGCATCCGGTTCCGATTCTGCATTTGGTTCCGGGGCGAACAGATTGATGCTGCCGGCATCGTGGTCGCTGGCGCATTCCCCGCGCCCCAATCTGAGGCAACGCCGAGGCAGGGAAGATTCATTGGCGCTATCGAACCAGTTTGAACTGTCTGGCGTGTCTTTTGGCTCCACGGCGGATTCCTCAAATGAAACCGTCGCTCCTATTTCCGGATCGTCGGTGTCCGACGGCGTGGTTTCAACCACTGTCTCGGCTTCGACGTTGGCCTCAGAAACCTCTTCGGCTGCGCTATCGACGATCGGTTTCGGTTCCGGCGCGGGCAATGTCTCGACCACCGTCGCGGGCTCGACTTCGATAACCTCCTCGGGCGTGCTTTCGGCGACGGGCTCTGGCTCGACCACGTCTGTTGGCGCGACCTCGACGGTCGCCTCCCGGGTCGC
>JAYGEF010000088.1:0-13324 GCA_046582535.1 Alphaproteobacteria bacterium | reverse complement strand
GACGACAACAACGTTCGTATGGCGCTCAAGCTCGCGATCGATCGCGACGAGCTGTTGCGTAAGGTCTGGCATGGTTACGGCGTGCCCGGCAACGACCATCCGATCGCCCCAGCCAACCGTTTTCATGCTGGAGATATTCCGCAGCGTGCCTACGATCCGGACAAGGCCAAGTGGCACCTGAAACAGGCTGGACTATCGTCGTTGGCGATCGACCTCAGCACGTCCGAAGGGGCCTTCGGCGGCGCCGTCGATGCGGCGGTGCTGTACAAGGAGAACGCCGCCAAGGCCGGCATCAATATCAACGTGGTGCAGGAACCGGCCGACGGCTACTGGTCGGCCGTGTGGCTCAAAAAGCCCTTTGTCGCCGTCGGCTGGAGCGGTCGGGCGACCGAGGACTGGATGTTCTCGACGGCCTATGCAGCGGGCGTGGCATGGAACGACACCCACTGGAACCACGAGCGCTTCAACAAGTTTCTGGTCGAGGCCCGCGGCGAACTCGACGAGACCAAGCGGGCCACGATGTACGCCGAGATGCAGCTCATCACCCGCGACGAGGGCGGGGTTGTCATCCCGGCCTTCACCAGCTTCGTCTTCGCCATGTCCGACAAGGTCCAGCACGGCCAGATGTTGGGCAACTGGGACCTCGACGGTCTGCGTCTGCTCGAGCGCTGGTGGATGGCGTAAGACCAACTCCGATTGGGTCGTTCATGGGCCGGCCGGCGCATGAACGACCGATCAGTATTGCTGGGTACAGCCCGAGAATTTCACTTTCGATTTCCGGGTATAGCGATTTCCAGGCTGTAGCGCAGCACCGACAACCCCATCACCCGGGTATCGGCGATGCTGTGATGGGCGAGATGGAGGATGCTGTCCGCGTGGCGGATGAGATAAAGTTTCATAGGGGGTCGGTCCTTGTCTATGTTTTCTTCTTGCCGCCGGCGAGCCCGACCGGGGCCAGGCCGGCGAGAAAGGCATCGAGGCGCGCCGGCTGGCGGCCTTGATCCTCGGCCCGGTCCTTGCGTTCGGCGGCAGCCAGGACCATTCGCCCGCCAACATATCGGAAGGGTTCCGGCGGCAGAGTGCCGTAGGGACCCCGGGCAAGGCCGTTGTCCGACCATTCATCGCTGTGGCCGAGGGCAAGCGACGCCAGGATGCGACCGCCGAGATAGCTCGGGCCAACGCCGTTGCCGGTGTAGCCGTGGCCATAGACAATGCTGGGGCAGCCCACCATGGGGCCGAAGAACGGCAGGCCGGTGGCGGTGCGCGTCGCCGGGCCGCGCCACGCGGCGGCGATGGGGACGTCGGCCAGGGTCGGGTAGAATCGCGCCATTTCGGCCCGCACCACGTCGCGGCGCGGCGACGGGCTGTCGTAGCGTTGGCCGAGGTAGCCGCCGAACGGAATACCGCCACCGCCCTTGCCCCACACCATGCGGCCATCGCGGGTGGTGCGGTAGTAGTTGACCAACAATCGCGAATCCGAAATCGCCACGCCGTTTTCGAGGCCGATGTCGGCGAGGCGCTCGGGCACCGGCTCGGTGGCGATGCCGTCGGCGGCGAATGGCATGACGGTGCGGCGGAACTCGGGCAGCTCATGGGCCCAGGCGTTGAGCGCCAGCACGACCCGGTCGGCCTGCACGCTACCGGCGGCACATTTTACCGCCGGACGGCTCTCGCGCACCAGCTCGATCATGCGGGTCTGCTCGTGAATTCGCACCCCTTGGGCTAGCGCCACCCGGCGCAGACCGCGGGCCAGAGCCGCCGGCTGCACCGTGGCGATGCCGGCTTCAAAAACGCCGCCCCTGTGGCCCTCGGACCCGGTGCGCTGGGCCATCTCATCCGCCGACAAGGCCTCGAAAGGATGCAGGCCAACCTTGTCCAGGGCCTCGACGGAGTCCGCCCAGGCATCCATCTGCGCCGCGTTCGAAGCGGTCCACAGCCAGCCGTCATGATGGAAATGGGAATCGATGCCATGGCTGGCGCAGAACGCGCCGATCTGCCGCACCGCGTCCTCGGAGGCACGCAACAGCCGGGCGCCATCCTGGGCACCGCACAGCTTGAGCATGGTCGAGGCCTTGGACATCCAGGTCATGCAGAAGCCGCCGTTGCGGCCGCTGGCGCCGCCACCGCAGATATCGCCCTCGATGATGGTGACGTCGAGCCCCGGCTCCAGTTCCTTGAGCCGCAACGCCGTCCACAATCCGGTGAAGCCGCCACCGACGATACAGACATCGGTGGTGAGGTCGCCGCTTAACGGAACAACCTCGGTTTCGCCCTCGTCGGCCAGGGCCTGCTGTAGCCAAAAGCTTCTCATGATGGCGGAGTATTGCCCATCGCGCCGGGCAATGCCATGGTCGGACAGACTTATTTGGGAGAATGTCATGGCAGGGGATCAGCTTATTGTCTATCCGGACTCGGATGGCGACGTGGAAGGAATGTTCGTGGGTGATCGCCTGGCGCGGCTCGAAGCCCACGGCCGCTTTGTGGCCTACCCGGGGCGCCCGGCGAACAACGCCCAGTACGTGGAGCGCATCGAGGACGCCACGGGAATATTGCTTGGTTGGGACCTGCCCACCGAGGTCATGAAACAGGCGCCCCATCTCAAGGTCGTGGCCTTCGCCGGCATCGGTGTCGGCACCTTTGTCGATCTCGATGTGGCGGTGGCCCGGGGCATCACCGTGTGCAACACGCCGAGCTACGCCGACAACACGGTAGCCGAGCACGCCCTGGCCCTGCTCATGTCCCTGGCCCGCAAGACGCCGCAACTGGACGCCAAACTACGGGCCGGCGAGTGGGACCAGAAGCAGATCGGCTTCGAACTGCGCGGCAAGACCCTCGGGGTGGTCGGCTTCGGCGGCATCGGCGCGCGCATGGCCGAGATTGGTAGAGCGCTCGGTATGGAGGTTGTGGCGTGGACCCGTAACCCCTCCCCCGAACGCGCCGCCCACCACGGCGCCGCCTTTGTGGAGCTTAACGACCTGCTGGCGGCCAGCGACGTGGTTTCGCTCCACGTCCCCGCCACGCCCGAGACCGAGAAGCTGATCGGCGCCCCTGAATTCGACCGCATGAAGCCGGAGGCGGTGCTGGTCAACACCGCCCGGGCCGCCGTGGTCGACGAGGCGGCGATGATCGAGCGCCTCCAGTCGGGCCGCCTGACCGGCGCGGCGCTCGATGTTTACAGCGAGGAACCGCTGCCCCCTGGCCACCCCCTCACCAAGCTGGACAACGTGGTGCTCAGCCCACACATGGGCTTCGGCACCCCGGAAGCCGTTACATCCATGATCGACATCGCCATCGACGGTCTGGTCGGCTACTTCGACGGCAACCCGGTCAACGTGGTCGCCGCGCCGGAGGGCTGACTTCACGAACGTTAATGGCGTTTTAAGGCTATGGCGCGACAATGGCTGTCGAATTACCCAGTCAGGATGACAACGATGGCCCTCGTCGAAACTAGAAACGCCACGCCCCACTTTGTCGATGTGGTGGAAGGCAAAAAATACCTGTGGTGCGCCTGCGGCAAGAGCAAACGCCAACCGTTTTGCGACTGCAGTCACAACCGTCTCTGAGATCATGGCCGTCGCTCCCGCCCCGCGCCATCGCCGGCGCCCCATTTCATCGACGTGGTCGAAGGCGAGACCTATGCCTGGTGCGCCTGCGGCAAGGGCCGCAACCAGCCGTTCTGCGACGGCAGCCACAAGGGCAGTGACATGAAGCCAGTGAGCTATACCGCCGGATCCTCGTGCAAGGTCGTGTTCTGCGGCTGCAAGACCTCGGGCCGGGCGCCGATCTGCGACGGCGGCGCCTGCGCCGGCTGAATTACGCGACGGGTCTTCCCGTTCCTCCAATTTGAGCTAACATGCGCGGCAATCAACCGCGCGTGCGCGCTCATTTTGGAGAACACCCCGTCATGGCCAAGTTCAAGGATAAACTCAATCGCGGCGAAACCGTCATCGGCCCGTGGATCAGCCTGTCCGATCCGGTCGCCGTCGAGATCATCGGCCGCGCCGGCTTCGACTTTCTGCTGATCGACGGCGAGCACGCGCCGTTCAACGAGACCGGCCTGCGCGACGCCCTGATCGCCTGCGACAACACCCCGGCGGAGGCGGTGATCCGGGTGCGCGCCAACGAGGAGCCACGGATCAAGCTGGCCCTCGATCTCGGCGCCGACGGCGTGCTGGTGCCCATGGTCAATACCCCGGACGACGCCCGCCAGGCGGTCAAGGCGGCCAAGTATCCCATGCTCGGCGGCCGCGGCGTGGCGCCGTGGCGGGCCTCGAAATACTACCAGGAAGCCGAGAGCTATATCGCCGGCGCCAACGACGCCACGGCGCTGATCATCCAGATCGAGCACAAGGACGCGGTCGCCGACATCGACGCCATCATCGCGGTCGAGGGCGTCGATGCCATCTTCGTCGGCCCGGCCGACCTCACCGCCTCCCTGGGCCACGGCACCAACACCGGCAACCCGGACACCCTGGCGGCCATCGAGCGGGTCGCCGAGGCCTGCACCGCCAAGGGCATGGCCATGGCCATCGATTGCGCCAGCGCCGACCACATGGCTCGCTGGCACGCCCTGGGCTATCGCTTCTTCACCTTCAGCGCCGACATCGATTATCTCGACACGGGCGCCCGGGCAGCGGTGGCGGCGGCCCATGGTGCAATCAAGGCAGCGACATCTTGAATCGCGGGGTGATCGAGGGCTAAGCTGGCAGCAACAAAATCACGCTACCGGGTAAGGGAATGAATTCGATGACGACGCCACAAGTAATTTCCGCCGACTCGCACGTCCAGGAACCGCCGGAACTCTATGCCAAGTGGATTCCGTCGAAATATCGCGACAAAATCCCCCACGTGGAAGAGCGCAACGGCGGGCGTTACATGATCGTCGACGGCAAGCGGCCCCGGCGTCTGGACATCGCCGCCGCGGCCATCAACGACGACGACGAGAGCCGCGAATTTCGCGGCGACGATGAGGGCGGCCGCAACATCGACCGCCGGCTCAAGGACCTTAAACGCGATGGCGTCACCGCCGAGGTCATTTATCCCAACTCATCCCTGGCCCTGTTCAATTCCGACGACGCCAGCTACCAGCTCGCCGTGGCCCGGGCCTATAACGACTGGTGCATTGACCTGTTCGGCGCCCATGGCAAGCTGTTCACCCCGGTGGGCATCGTGCCGGTGTGCGATATCGATCTCGCGGTCAAAGAGGTCGAGCGCATCGCCAAGCTCGGCTACCGCTCCATCAAGGTGCCCATCAGCGTCCGCGATCGGCCCTACAACCTGCCCGACTACGACCGTTTGTGGTCGGCGATCAACGATTCCGCCATGGTGCTGTCGCTGCACGCCTTCACCGAGGCCGTGGATTGCTACCCCGCCGACTGGGGCGAGGAGACTGGTATCGGCGGCTCGCTCAACCATATGGCCATGAGCATGGTCGAGGGCATGAACCCGGTGTCCCTGCTGATCTCATCCGGCGCCCTGCAGCGCTACCCGGGCATGAAGTTCGTGGTCGTCGAATGCGGCGCCGGCTGGCTCGCCTGGCTGCTTTATGTGCTCGACGAGCAGGTCGAGAAGAAACACATGTGGGTCAAACCCAAGCTCGACCTCAAGCCCAGCGAGTTTTTCAAGCGCCAGGGCGCGGTGACCTTCAGCGACGATCCTATTGCGCTCAACAACCTGGGCTTCACCGGCACCGACTGCCTGCTATGGGGCAGCGACTACCCTCACGACGAGGGCACCTTCCCGCACAGCCAGTCAGTCATCGAGCGCACCTTCAAGGGCATTTCGGACAGCGATAAACGCAAGATCGTCCACGACAACGCGGCCCGGATTTACGGGTTATAGCGTCGCGGACCAAACTGAATACAGAATCATAACCAATCATCAGGGACGGCCATGACAGACGATGTAAAGAAATGGGGCGACGAGGACTTTTGGGGGGTCGGCTATGAGTGGGACCCGCAATGGCTGCTCACGCCAGCGCAACAGGAACTTCAGGTCAAGCTCATAGACCTGTGCCGCACGACTCTGCGCGACAACGCGGTCGAGAGCGACAAAAAGCTCATCTTCCCGCGCAAGAATTTCGAGGCCCTGGCCACGCTCGGCCTGCTCGGCTTGCTGGTACCCAAGGAATGGGGCGGCCTGGGCGAGAACCATACCTGCGCCGCCATGGTTACCGAGACCATCGCGCGCTACGGCTGCGCCTCGACCGCCATGTGCTACACCATGCACCAGGGCGCGGTGGCGGCGGGCATGCTGCGGGCCCACGGCAATCCGGCGCTCGAGACCATCATGAAGCGTCTCGACAAGGATGTCTTCATCGGCACTCTGTCCTATTCCGATCCCGAAACCGGCTCGCACTTCTGGTACCCGATCTCGTCCGGCGCCGAGCGCGTCGAGGATGGCTGGAAGGTGCTCAAGAAGGCGTCGTGGACGACCTCGGGCGGCTTTGCCGACTGGTACATCCTGCAGACCACCAGCCCCGACTTCGACGGCGACTTCTCCAACCTCTCGGTGTTCCTGTGCATGAACGACGAGGTCATCGCCGAGCCCTCGAAGTGGGACGGCATGGGCATGCGCGGCAACCAGTCGGGAACCCTGCTGGTCGATAACGTGACCATCCCGAGCGATCGCATGGTCGGCCCCATCGGCGACGGCGCGTCGTCCAATGACGAGGCGGTCGATCCGTTCTTCCTGCTGCTGTCCTCCGGGGTCTGGAATGGCATCGCGCTTGGCATGATCGACATCACCAACCGCCACACCACGCGCAAGACCCACGCAGATGTGGGCATGCGGGTGGCCGACTATCCGACCATCCAGGACTACGTCGGCGAGGCGATCATCGACACCAATGCATCGCGCGCCCTGACCTTCCAGATGGCCTCGGCCATGGACAACCTGACCGACGACTGCGACTGGTCGATTCACAAGGACGACGTCAGCGTCCTGCCCCGCGCCGACGTGCTGCACTGGATGTGGCAGGTCAAGTTCGCCGCCGCCAAGAACGTCGCCCATGTCTCCGACAAGATGCTCCACGCCTGCGGCGGCACCGGCTACAAGCCGGCGCTGGGCATCGAGCGCTATCTGCGCGACGGCAAGGCCGGTTGGGTCATGGGCCCGACCAACGAAATCCTGCGCCAGTTCGTTGGCAAGGCGGTGCTCCTGGGCTTCGACTCCCTGGACTACTGGAACCAGTCGGTCAACGAGCGGGTGCTCAACAACGAGATCAAGAAGCTCGACGGCAACGCCAAGAAGGCCCTGGCCGAGAAACTGTTGGCCGAGGCCGGCGACTAGTTCTCTAGGCCCTCACCCGCGTCTTCTCCGGGTCATAGAACGGGAGGCTCACGACGGTCGCCGGAATGCGCTTTTGGTGACCGTCGAGCTTGCCGATTTCGACCCTTGTCCCGACTTCGGCGTGTTCCACCGCCAGGCGGCACAGCGCGATGTTCTTGCCCAGCAACGGCGAGCGGGTGGCGCTGGTGACCACGCCGACCTGGCTGCGCCCCATATGAATGCCGTCGCCGTGGACCGCCAACTCGCCGCCCCCGAGATCGAGACCGACGAACTTGTGGGTGGGGTGATCGCGGGCGCGAATCAAGGCTTCCTTACCGATGAAGTCCTCGCCCGCCTTGGACTTGAGCGCCACGGCAAAGCCGATGCCGGCCTCGTACGGGCTGATCTGGTCGTCGAATTCGGAGCCGGCGAATATGAGCCCGGCCTCGATGCGCAGTATGTCGATGGCTTCGAGGCCGAGGGGCGTCAGGCCATGGGGCTCGCCGGCCCGCCACACCGCATCCCACAGGGCCGCGCCGTCTTTCGGATGGCACCACATCTCATAGCCAAGCTCGCCGGTGTAACCGGTGCGCGAGACCAATATGGGCAGGCCGTCAGGCGCGCCGATACGGCCGATCAGGAAACGGAACCAGCCGAGTTCCTCGAGGGTCGGCTGGGCCGGCGCCGACCACACGATCTGTTTGAGGATGGCGCGGCTGTTGGGGCCCTGGACGGCGATATTGTGGATCTGGTCGCTGGCGCTCTTGACCCACACTTTGAGGCCCATTTCCTCGGCCTGTTGGCGTAGCCAGATGCCGCCGTAATCGTCGCCGCCAATCCAGCGGAAGTTGTTGGCGCCGAGGCGGAGCAGGGTGCCGTCATCGAGCATGCCGCCGGTCTCGTTGACGAGGGCCGAATAGCTCACCTGGCCGACCGCGAGGCGGCGCACATCGCGGGTCAGGGTGCGCTGCAGCAGTTCCTCGGCGTCGGGGCCGAGGACCTCGAACTTGCGCAGCGGCGACAGATCGGTGACCACGGCGCGCTCGCGGCAGGCGTGATATTCGGCAATCGGGCCATGGTCGGTGAAACTGTTGGGCAACCAGAAGCCGCGGTATTCGATGAGGTTGCGGGTGAGCGCCGCGGTCCGGGCGTGGAAGGCGGTCTCGCGGGTCAGCTGAGGTTCGGCATCGGGGGTCATTCTGTACGCAATCGCTTTCGAGAAGATGTTCTTCGCCGGGTAGACGCGAATATGAATGTCGGTGGGGTTCCAGCCGTTGGCCGGGTCGATATCGTCGGGGCAGGCCGAGGCGACGCAGACAAGATCGGTCTGGGCCTGCATCAGCACATAGTCGCCGGGCCGCGACCACGGCTCGTCGAAGAACAGCCCGTTGGTCGCCGGGTCGACCCCGGTATTGTAGAACAGGTTGGTCGCCACCCAGCCCTTGCGCGGCGCGATCTGAAAGGGCGCCAGGGCGGCGTTGAAATTATCCGAGCAGTTGACGTGGCCGGGATAGCCCATGTCGTCGTAGTACTTGGCGGTGCAGGCCAGGCCAAAGGTGTCATGACGCCCGACCGTGTCGCGAATAACCTCGACCAGGGCGCGCTGCTCGTTGTCGTAGTACTTGGAAAACAGCCCCGGCCCGGGATAGAGCGAGCCCATGATGTAGCGCGTGGTGGTCGGATCGAGATTACGCTCGATACCCTTGTCGAGATCGCCCCGGTGAAAGGCCTGGAAGTCCGAGCACTCCTGGCCCTCCACATCGATGACCTGAATGAATTCGCCGGCCTTGACCTCGAAGGCCTCGGCCGTGCCCTTGTGGATGCGGATATCGAGGCGCTGATCGGCCAGCGGCGGCGGCAGGGGACGCTCGGCCGTGGTCACGAAGCGGGCGCGCTGAATAGTGATGGCAATGTCGGTAGGCGGGTCCTGCTCATGGACCGCCATGGGCCCGCCGACGGCGACCACAAGGCAAACCATCGCCTGCTCGGCAATCAGCGTCACGGTCTCGCCCGGCGCCGATCCAGGGCCGAACAACGCCGCCGCCATGAGGTCCGCCGGGTCGCCCTGGTGATGCTGCCTGATGGCCGTGGCCACCGCATGGTCGCCGCCGGCGGCGACCAACGCGGCCAGTCCAACCGCCCGGCCCGTGGCCTTGAGTCCGAGCGCCGCTACATCGCCGCCGCCGCCGGGCGCCAGCACCACGACCTCGCAATCCTGATGCCCCTCCCGGCCGCTGAGGGCAATCTCGTCGCCCAGCGCCAGGGCCACGACACAGGCCCCGCCGCCACGCGCCCGATAACGCTCAAGACCCGGAACATACGGCATTAACCCCGGTTGGATCAGCTGGGGCCGGGCGCTCGCACCCGGCTGGCGATCCGCCGCCGACATTCTCGATGTACTCTGTTCGGGCAGTTCCATGGCCGATCCTCAACGCCTGGATGGCCGCATTATATTGTGGCCGGTGGCCATTTGCAATCCGGCGCCCAGGTGCCCGGCCATTTCAAGTTGGCGCCACTGGTGATATACTCACGACCCACGTAATTCGCGCCTCGGCACAACCGGACGAGGGTGGAATCATGACGGCTAACTCACTCATACTCATCGCCGTAATCGTTGCCGCCATGGTGGCAATGACATTTATGCGTCGCGGCCTGCCGGGCCGCTACAAATGGTGGGGCGCCACCTACGGCACGACCAAGACCTTCAGCGACAAGGATATCGAGAAGCCGGTCGACCGTGATTCACCAAGCGACCCCGTCCAACGCGGTGAGTAAGACGGCAGGGCAGTGATATGAACAATTCAACAAAAGCCTTGTCCGGCCAATGTCTGTGCGGCGCGGTGCGCTATGAGGTCAGCGGTCCCCTGAGCCCGCCCCACGCCTGCCACTGTGCGCAATGCCGCCGGCAGAGCGGCCATCACACGGCCACCACTCACGTCAGACGCCAGGATTTCTCGCTGACGTCCGACCGTGGCCTCAAGTGGTATCGATCATCGGCGTTGGCGGAGCGCGGCTTCTGCGCCGAGTGCGGCTCGTCGCTGTTCTGGGACGACGGCGGCGAGGATGTCTACATCAGCATGGGCAGCCTCGACCAGCCCACCGGCCTCACCCTGGCCAGCCACATCTTCGTGGACGAGAAAGCAGACTACTACGACATGGGCGACGACCTGCCGAAATTCGCCGGCTTTGACCGGGCGCTGGACTAAGCCCGCCAACGCCGGCTCGCATCTGTCGGGCCATTACGGTAGCCTCCGCAACCATGATGCAGATATCACGCCGCGCTCTACTCGCCGCCGTACTCTCGCTCTGGCTCACGATGTCGGCGTGGGCCGGCTTTGACGACGGCATGGCGGCATACGAACGCAGCGACTACGCCGTGGCCCTTGAGCATTGGCAGCCCCTTGCCGACCGGCAAGACGCCCGCGCCCAGTTCAACCTCGGCCGCCTGTACGCCAACGGTGAAGGCGTGCCCCATGACTACGGCGAGGCGGCTAGGTGGTATGGCCTGGCCGCCGAACAAGGCCACGGCGGCGCCCAATTCAACCTGGCCGATTTGTACAAATACGGCAAAGGCGTGCCCCAGGGTTACGTCCGCGCCTACATGTGGTGGAGCGTGGCGGCGTCGAGCGGCTTCGAAGAGGCCGACCTGCACCGCGACATCGTCTCCGAGTGGATGCTCCCCGCCGACATCGCCGAAGCCCAACGCCTGGCCCGCGCGTGGCTTGAGGCGCACGGGGAGTGAGGCGGCTAAGATTCCCGAATGTCGTCGTCCGAGACGCCGAACTCACGGCCCAGTTCCACATGGTGCGAATATTCGTAGGGCGAGCGGTCCAGATTAATGCCGCGCGCCAGCAGGTCGTGGCCCGCCGGCGCCAGATCGGTCTTGTCGGGATAGGGTCGTAGCGCCATGGGATAAGCCCCCCTCGTCCCTAAAGGGCCGCCGTACCCCTGGCCGGGCCGACCAGGGTCGCGCCGCCGTCGACCACCAGGGTCTGGCCGGTGATGTAGCGCGCATGATCGGACATCAGGAAGCGCACCGCCATGCCGACATCCCACCCGGTGCCCTCGATGCCGAGCACCGAGGCACGGCGGCGCTGGTCCCGCTCCGCCTCGGTCATGCCGCCGGCATAGACCATGGGCGTGTACATGGGGCCGGGGGCGACGGCGTTGACGCGGATGCCGTCAACCCCATGATCGACCGCCATGGCCCGGGTCAGGGCGATCACCGCGCCCTTGGCCGTGGAGTACGCGATCAGGCCGCGCGGCCGCAGCGCCGAGATCGACGAGACATTGACGATGGCGCCCCCGCCGCCGCTCTCGATCGTCGCCGGGATGGCGTATTTCGAGGCCAGGAACATGGTCTCGACGTTGACCTGCATGATCCGCCGCCAGTCTTCCGGGTCCTGGTCGACGACGCTGCCCCGGCCGCCCATACCCACATTGTTGTCGGGAAAATCGAGCCGGCCGAAGCGCTCAAGGGTCGACGTCACCATGGCGCGGCATTGTTCCTCATGGGTCACATCCACCGCCAGGGCGACTGCAGTGCCACCTTCCGCGCCGATCATCGCGACGGTGCGCTCGGCGGCTTCAAACACCCGGTCAACCACCACGACCCGGGCCCCGCCCCGCGCCAGTAACATGGCCGCCGCCCGCCCGTTGCCAATCCCGTCATCAACCGCCCCACCGCCAGTGACGATGGCGACCTTATCCGCCAGGCCCGTGTCGTCGTTGTTCATGATCAGTTGTCCCTAACCCGTGCGAGCCAGTTCAATGCACTGCGATAGCCCAAATCTCGTTTCTTACGCAACCCATTGTAAAGGGTTGGTGCCTGCTGAGGGACTTGAAGCTCCACCCGCTTTGGGAAAGAAGCGGCGGGTGAGTAGCCGACCAAAGGGCACTCGGATTTTTGCGCCAGATTTCGCCGCGTCCACCGTGCCACCACCGGCTCGCATCTGTCGAACCCATGGGCTAGACTGCAACCATGAGGTTGGCACCATTCCGCGCTCTAGTCGCCACCGTTCTTTCCCTCTAGCTCGCCACGTCGGCGTTGGCAGGTTGGGATGAGGGTGATGCTGCGTACGAGCACGGTGACTACGTCGCTGCCCTTGAGATATGGCTACCGCTTGCCATCGAGGGAGATGCCCGCTCCCAGTACAGCCTCGGCTTCATGTACCGCAAAGGGCTCGGCGTGCCGCAGGACTACGCAGAGGCGGCGAAGTGGTATTGTGCGTCTGCCGAACAAGGAACCGCCCGCGCCGAGTACAACCTCGGTGACATGTACCGCGAGGGCCAAGGCGTAACGCAGGACCATGAAGAGGCGTTGAAGTGGTTCCGATTGGCTGCCCTCCAAGGCGATGCTGACGCCCAGTACGTCCTTGGCGACATGTACAAGAATGGCCTAGGAGGGCCGCAGGACTACGAAGAGGCGTTGACGTGGTACCGATTGGCGGCCGATCAGGGCATCGCCGAAGCCCAGTTTTCACTCGGCAACATGCACAGTCTCGGCCAGGGTGCGTCCCAAGACTACGCCGAGGCAGTGAAGTGGTACCGGTTGGCTGCCGAACAAGGCTCCGCCCTCGCTCAAGGTCAGCTTGGCGCCATGTTCATCAACGGCTATGGAGTGCCAAAGGACAAAATCGAGGCAGTGAAGTGGATCCGCCTTGCCGCTGAACAGGGGCTGGCTAAAGCCCAAGCACGACTTGGGATGATGTACCAAACCGGTTGGAAAGGACTACAAAGTTACGACGAGGCGGTGAAGTGGTACCGCAAATCGGCCAACCAAGGCTGGGCCGAAGGCTTGGCACTCCTTGGGACGGCATATGCTACTGGAAAGGGCGTCCCAGTTGACCAATCGCAGGCAGCAAAACTGTTTCGCTTGGCGGCCGAGTTAGGAAATGCACTCGCCCAGACCAGCCTTGGCTACATATATGCCAGCGGCGGGGGTGGCCTCCGTCAAGACAACGTTCAGCCATACATTTGGCTAGGCTTGGCGTCAGCACAGGGAAACGAAAGAGCGCGCGAGACCCGCGACAAAGTTGCCAAGAAGATGGCCGCC
>JAYGEF010000036.1:0-7756 GCA_046582535.1 Alphaproteobacteria bacterium | reverse complement strand
GCGTTGGACAGCAGGTTGATCAAGATTTGCTTGAGTTTGCGCTCATCCGCGAAAAGTGCCGGCAGGTTCGCGGGCGCGTCGCTTTCGATCTTGACGTCGGCGTCTTTGGCGCGTTCACGAACGAGGGTAATGCAGGTTTGGAAAACCCGCGATACGTCGACTGTTTCCTCGTGTAATTCAGCCTTTCCAGCCTCGACCTTCGCGAGATCGAGAATATCATTGATCAACGCCAAGAGATGGGCTCCGGAGGTGTTTATGTCGGTCGCGTACTCGGTGTATTTCTGGTTGCCGACGGGCCCGAACATTTCGCCCATGATAATCTCGGAAAAGCCGATCACGGCATTAAGCGGGGTGCGCAACTCGTGGCTCATGTTGGCGAGGAACTCGGACTGCGTCCGATTGGCGATTTCCGCGTGTTCCTTGGCGGCGCGCAAGTCCTCCTCGGCCTGCTTGGCTAGAGTAATATCCTGGGTGAATCCTTGCTCGCGGATGACGGCGCCATTGTCGTCGATTACCGGTTGGCCAATCTCGTGCAAGTGGCGGATATTGCCGTCGATGGTAAAACGGCGATATTCGATGTCGTAGGGTTTGCCGGCTCTGAGTTGGTTCATGACATCCCTGTAGGTCGCGCGATCATCGGGATGGATGTATTGCATTACGTCGTCGAGTGTCTTCGCGTGAATTCGGTATTCGTCCGGCGACATTTCGTACATCCGGGCTTGCTGCTCGGATACGTAGAGACATTTGTCGGCGACCGCATCCCATACCCAATGGCCCAGTTTGGCCAGGCGCACGCTTTCCTTCAGCCGCGCTTCACTGTCAGCTAACGCTTCCTCGGCCCGCTTACGCGCGGTGATGTCTTCGATGGAATAGAGCACGCAGGACCAGCTGTCGCGGTAATCTGGTGGGATGGTGGCGTGCCTGCGTGTCACGATCTCCGATTGGTCATAAGCGAGTTCCGTGGCCTCGTATACGTAGCTCGCCCGGCCTTCGATGAAAGCGACGAGGATGTCCAGGAACGCGGTGAGTTCATACGACACGACCACATCGCTGTTGGAAATTTCGACGGCCGCTTGTTTGTCCGGTACCCGATAAATGTCTAGGGCGGCCTGATTGATTCTCGTCTCGTGGCCAAGATCGTAGACAATCGCCAATTGATCGCCGCGACGGGTGAAGTAGCGACGCCAATTCTTGACACCGCGCTTCTTGAGCCTGTCAATCATGGCCTTTATTGGCGACCAGTCTTCCTCCCAAAGACCGATGGGTGAATTGTCGAACAGCTCACGGTGGCGCGCCTCGCTCTCGAGCAGGTTATCCTCGGCCAGTTGTTGTTCGGTAATGTCTTGCGTGGTTCCGAAATGGCCTTTGTATCGCCCGGTCTTATCGAACTCCGGCGTTCCGATCTCGTGGTGGTAGCGAATCCCGCCATTGTCATCCACGAGCCGGTAGGTAACCTTGTACGGCACATGCGCCTCGGTGGCCTGCTTCCAAACCTGTGGCGCGACGTCCTGGTCATCGGGATGCATGCTGGAAAGGATTTCCGCATCGACATCGAGCAATTCGTTTATTGGCAGGTTCCGGACATCTTTAAAGTCGGCGAGATTTGGTATGTTTCGTGTCACTCGCGTACCGTTGGCGTCCCAATACCACGCCGTGACATTCGCCGGTTGAAATGCCTTTGTCAGACGGACCGCATCCTTATAATGTGCCGCCGCGAGTTCACTCTTTTCATCAACAATTTGTTCCAGTTCGCGGATTCGTCGCCGGCTGTACGCCAACTCCTCAAGGAGTTGATCCCCCGCTTCCTCGGGGGCTGTGCTCGTATGGGACGCGAGCTTGGGCATTTCACCTGCTTCAACCGGGTGGCGCCAGACCTCGGCTGGCACTTACGGGGATCGAACGAGACGCTGGATATTATTGCCAGAGATAAATTAACGACTCGATAACCAATGAACGGTTGCAACCGACGCGATGGTAATCCGTGACTATGTCTGGGCCACGACGAAATCGGCAATGGCGGCAATGTCGTCAATGTCGAACTGGGGCAGGGCGATGTGTTTCAGCCTGGTATCCGCGGCGATGGCGGCGATGGCCGGGTCGTCGGGGCACAGCAGCGGCTTGCCGGTGGCCTGGCGATGAACTTCGATCTTGGCGTGGTCGTGCTGCTTGAAGCCCTCGACCAGGAGAATATCCACCGGATTCATCATGGCCGCCAGGTCATCCAGGCTGGGTTCGGGGGCGTCGCGGTGTTCGTGCATCAAGGCCCAATGGTCGCCGGCCCGAACCATGACTTCGACGGCGCCGGCATCGCGCAGACGGCGGCTGTCGCTGCCCTTGTCGTCGATCGCCACATTGTGATGGGTGTGCTTGACCGTTGAAACCGTATGGCCGCGGCGCCTGATCTCGGGAATCAGACGCACCACCAGGGTTGTTTTGCCGCTGCCGCTGTAGCCGGCGATGCCCATTATGTTCATGGCGCCCGAGGTTGGGTTGATTGATGTTGGTCACAGTGTCCGCACAATGTGGTGCCGGTCGGCCATTGAAGTCAACGGGACCGACAATTTCGACGATTCTGGGTCTACCAATGGCGGGCCGAACCAATTACAGTACCTACCCAACGGCGCTGGTCGAACACGGGCAGCGCGGCCGAATGTCGTTTAGGGGAGGCCGGGCGGTGATCAAATCCGCTCCGGCGACCACTGGTGAGAAAGGGGACCACGATGCAAAAGTCACTTCTGATAACGCCTGAACTATGTACCAGCTGCCTGCAGTGCGAGATGGCCTGCTCGTTCGAGCATGAAGGGGTGTTCAACCCCGCCAAGTCGCGTATCAAGGTGTTCGAATTCGAACACGGTCGGCGCGCGGTTCCGTATACCTGCACCCAGTGCGCCGAAGCCTGGTGCATGAACGCCTGCCCGGTGGAGGCGATTGTCAAGAACGCCGAGACCGGCGCCATGGAAGTCATCGACAGCGTCTGCGTCGGCTGCAAGGTGTGCACCATCGCCTGCCCGTTCGGTACGGTGAATTACAACAAGGATACCGGCAAGGTTCTGAAATGCGACCTTTGCGGCGGTGATCCGAAATGCGCCGAGGTCTGCCCGACCGACGCCATCACCTATGTGGATGCCAACTGGACCGGTTACGACCGCATGCGCCAGTGGGCCGCCAGCACCGACAATCAGCCCGGCGCCTAAGGGCGTTCCGAGCAGAAATCAGGGACAGGAGTTACCGTCATGGGATGGCAAAAACAAATCCTTCGCGTCGACCTCACCAAGGGCACGGCGGAAGTGGAACCACTCAACATGGAATGGGCCAATGCTTACATCGGTGAGCGCGGCCTGGCCTCAAAATACCTTATGGAGAACATGGACCCCAAGACCGATCCCTTGGCGCCCGAGAACGTTCTCATCTTCGCCACCGGCCCGTTGACCGGCACCATGGCGTCGACCAGCGGCCGCTATGCCGTTGTTACTAAAGGCGCGCTGACCAATGCGATCGCCTGCTCCAACTCAGGCGGCAAGTTCGGCGCCGAGATGAAGTTCGCCGGCTATGACATGATCATCATTCACGGCAAGGCGGCCGAGCCCTGCTACCTGCGCATCGAGGACGACGACGTCGAGATCGTCCCGGCGGGTGATCTCTGGGGCAAGACCGTGTGGGAGACCGAGGCCTACCTCAAGTCGAAGCACCAGAACCCGCTCATGAAGGTCGCCTCCATCGGCCTGGCCGGCGAGAACGGCGTCAAGTACGCCTGCGTGATCAACGATCTCCATCGTGCCGCCGGCCGCTCCGGTGTTGGCGCCGTTATGGGTTCGAAGAACCTCAAGGCGATCGCCGTTCACGGCACCAAGGGCGTTACCGTGGACGATCCCGACACCTTCATGAAGGTGGTCAAGGAGACCAACGCGGCCCTGGCCGCCAGCGAAGGCACCGAAGGCCTCGCCGCGGATGGCACCAACGCCATGATCGACATGATGCAGGAGTGGGGCGGCTTGCCGACCCGCAACTTCCAGGAAGTGCAATTCGACGGCGTCGGCAATATCAATCCGGCGGCCATGAAGCGGGCCAATTCCAACGGCCACACCAACCTGATCACCAACAAGGCGTGTTTCGGTTGCACCATCGCTTGTGGCCGTATCGCCCATATCGACGAGACCCACTTCACCATCGTCAACCGGCCGCAATACAAGCACGCGTCCGGTGGTCTGGAATACGAGACCGCCTTCGCGCTGGGCCCGGTTGTCGGTTGTGACGACATCGACGCCCTGACCTTCGCCGGCTACATGACCAACGAACACGGCATGGACCCGATTTCCTTCGGCGTCACCCTCGCGGCGGCCATGGAGTTGTTTGAGATGGGCGTCATCACCACGGAAGACACCGATGGCGTGGAGCTCAACTTCGGCAACAACGAGGCTCTCGCCATCATGGCCGAGAAGACCGGCAAGGGTGAAGGCTTCGGCAAGATCCTTGGCCTCGGCTCCAAGCGCATGTGCGAGAAGTACGGCCACCCCGAGTTGTTCATGGGGGTCAAGGGCCAGGAGTTCGCCGGCTACGACAGCCGCGCGCTTCAGGGCATGGGCCTGGGCTACGCCACCTCGAACCGCGGCGCCTGCCATCTCAAACATGACGCCTTCGGCGTCGACATGGAGGACATCAGCGGCAACGGCAAGGCCCAGCCGGTGAAAGACTCCCAGGACTTCGTGTCCATGGTCGACTCCACGGGCACCTGCCTGTTCACCACCGGTGTTTGGGGCGCGGGCGACTTCGCCGCGATGCTGGGCGCCGCCTGCGAGGGCGACTGGACCGAGGAGCGGCTGCTTGAGAGCGGCGAGCGGACCTGGACCCTTGAGCGCCAGTTCAACCTCGCCGCCGGCCTCACCGCCGCCGACGACTCCCTGCCCAAGCGCCTGTTGGAGGATCCGACACCGTCGGGCAGCGCCAAGGGCAAGGTCAATGAACTGTCGAAGATGATGCCCGAATATTACGAGGCGCGCGGTTGGACCACCGACGGTGTGCCGAGTAACGAGACGCTCTCGCGACTTAACCTCTGAGCGTCCGATACCAGCAGTCATTATGATCGATTCATAATGACTGCTGGCAAGCGCGAACGCGCGTCGCCAACCGTTTGGCGGAAGCCTGCGTGGCGCTTGAACGCCCATCGGTCATTCTTCATGGCGGGTGGTATGAGCAGGAGGCTATAATGATCCGGTCGCCATTGCGCGGCCGGATCGACAATCGTTACGGGGAAAAGCCATGGACTATGTAGTTGTAGGTGCGGGCCCGGCCGGCGTTATCGCCGCCGAGACATTGGCCAAGACAGACCCGTCGGGGTCGGTGACTCTGGTGGGTAGCGAGCCTGAAGCGCCCTATTCGCGTATGGCGCTGCCTTATCTTCTGGCCGAGGACATTGGCGAGGAGGGGACTCGTCTGCGTCACGGCGATGGCCATTACGAAGGTCTCGGCATCACGCTGCGCCAGGGTAAGGCCTCAAGCATTGATCCCGGCGCCAGTACGGTAACCTTCGATGGCCGCAATACCCTGAAATACGACCGCCTGCTTATCGCCACCGGCGCGCGGCCCACGCGGCCACCGATACCCGGCATGGACCTGGCCGGCATCGAAAGCTGCTGGACCCTGGAAGACAGCCGCCGCATCGCCGCCGGCTGCACGGATGGCTCGAAGGTCGTGCTCATGGGCGCCGGCTTTATCGGTTGCATCGTGCTCGAGGCCTTGGCTTCCCGCGGCGTCGATCTCACCGTGGTCGAGATGGAAGACCGCATGCTGCCGCGCATGATGGACGAGACCGGCGGCGCCATGATCAAGAGCTGGTGCGAAAGCAAAGGCGTGACGGTGCTGACCGGCACCGCCGTCAAGAGCATCGAGGCCGCCGGCGATGGCTTCTCCCTGGCTTTGGGCAATGGCGATACCATGGCCGCCGACTTGGTGGTTTGCGCCACCGGCGTGGCGCCCAATCTGGACTTTCTCGACGGCAGCGGCATCGCCACCGACCACGGCATTCTGGTTGATGAGCATCTGGCGACCAATGTCGATAGCATTTATGCCGCCGGTGACGTCGCCCAGGGCTACGACTTCTCGACCGGCAAGCAGGAGGTCCACGCCATTCAGCCGACCGCCAGCGAGCACGGCCGCATCGCCGCCAGCAACATGGCCGGCAAGATCACCAGTTACGGCGGCAGTCTGGCCATGAACGTGCTCAACACGTTGGGCCTGGTTTCGGCGTCCTACGGCTTGTGGATGGGCGTCGAAGGCGGCGACCAGTCCGTCGCTGTCGATGAGGCCGGCTCCAAATACCTGCGGCTCGAGTTCGACGGCGATCATCTTGTCGGCTCGCTGTCTCTCGGCCTGACCCAGCATGTCGGTGTCCTGCGCGGCCTGATCCAGACCAAGGTCGATCTTGGCGACTGGAAGGAGCGGCTCATGGCCGATCCCCATCTGGTCATGGACGCCTACCTGGCGCGGACGCAGAAGTCGGATTAGTCGCCGGCATCGCCATGCGCATCACGTTCAAGACGGCCAGCACCATGGTCAAATACCTGCCGGCCGGCAGCCGCAACCTGATGGCTGAAATCGACGTTGCGACCGGGGCCACGCCGCTCGACGTCATGGCTCAACTCGGGATCCCCACCGACGGCATCTATCTGGTGACCCACAACGGCGTCTCCGTGCCCACGGCTCAACGGCCCGGCCTGACCCTCGCCGCCGACGATACCCTGGCGATCATGCCGCCGCTCAAGGGCGGCTGACAAAAAAAGGCGGGCGCCCAAAAGCGCCCGCCCAAATACCTTTATTCGTGGATTGGCCTAGAATCCGGCCTTGACCTCCTCGAACATGGTGATGAGCTTTTCGCGAATGTCCGGCGCGATCTCGTCGAAGAGCTTGCCCTGGGAGAACAGGGCCTTCGGTGAGGAGATGCCGAGTGCGTCAAGGCGCTCGGCGCTGACCAGATCGAACGACTTCGCGTTGGCATGGCCATAGCCGTACTCGTCAATCATGAATCTCCCCGACTCGGGCGAGAGCATGGCCTCAATGAAGTCATAGGCCGCGTCTTCCGAACCCGGTGCGTCGGCGATCCGCACCAAACCGCAAACCCAGAAGAGGATACCTTCCTTGGGGTTCATGTAGGCAACCGGGACGCCCTCCTTCTTGAGGTTGACCACGGCCGAGTTCCAGGCATAGCCCGCGATCATTTCGCCCGACGCCAGCGCTTGTTCGACCGCCGACTGATCGGTCCACCAGAAGCGCATGTTCGCGTGGATTTTCTCGAGCACCTTGCGGGCTTCCACCAGCTCGGCGTCGGTCATATTAAAGGGATCGGCGGCGCCGACCAGCAGTCCGGTGATCCCGGCGATCGCATCGACCGAGTCGAAGACCGACATTCTGCCCTTGTAGCGCTCGTCGAGCAGGATGCTCCAGGATTCCTCCTCGAGGTATTCCGGATCGACCAGGTCGGTCCGGTAGAGGATCGAGGAGTTGCCCCAATCGAAGGGCACGAACCAGTTCGCGCCGTCGAACCTGGAGCCCTTCATGTTCTGGAGATCGGACCATATGTCGGGCCAGCTCGGGATGCGCGAGACATCGATGGGCTGGAGGATGCCGGCGTCACGCCACCGTCCGACGCTGTTGATGCAAGGGTGCGCGATATCGGGCGTGAATCCCGCGCGCATCTTCTGCATCGCCTCTTCTTCCTCACCAAACAGGCTGTACGCCGGTGGCCCGTCGTACTTGTCGAGGT
>JAYGEF010000484.1:0-3958 GCA_046582535.1 Alphaproteobacteria bacterium | reverse complement strand
GACGGCTGACCTTCAAATAGTCGTCAATGAAACCGACAGCGCCGAAACCCAGAGTCACCATCAGCACCACCCAGACATAGCCGCTGGTGATGTCGGCCCACAGCAGGGTTGAAACGGTCAGTGCCAGCAAAATCAAGAACCCACCCATGGTCGGCGTGCCCGCCTTCTCCAGGATGTGGCGTTGCGGCCCGTCATCGCGGATCGGCTGGCCGTTACCCTGTTTGGCGCGCAACCAGCAGATCACCATGGGGCCGCAGATGAAACTGACGATAAGCGCCGTCAGCACCGCGCCGCCGGTACGGAATGTGAGATAACGGAACACATTGAGGGCGCCAAAGTCGTCGGCCAGGGGGGCAAAGAAGTTGAACAGCATGGCGGTACCTCTACGATTCCCAGCCATTGCCGGCGGCGCGCGGCGCCGGCTTCGCCTTGCAGGCGTGAAGCGCCGCGACGATGGGCGCCATGCGGGTCCCCAGGGAACCCTTGACCATGACCACGTCGCCGGGGCCGATAGCCGCCGCCAGGGGCGCCACCAGGTCATCGGACTTGGCGGCATGGCCGGCACGCATGGCCGCCGGCAGGGCATCGCGCAAATGAGCCATGTTGGGCCCGACCGTGTAGACCATGGTGATGGCCTTACGCGCCAGGGTATCGACGAGAGCGGCGTGTAGGGCCGGCCCCTCGTCGCCCAATTCAAGCATATCGCCAAGCACCGCAATGCGCCGTCCGCCGTCTTTCACCGGCGTCAGGGCAAGCACCTCGATGGCGGCACGCACGGACGTGGGGTTAGCGTTGTAGCTTTCGTCGATCAGGGTGAAGACGCCGCCCTCAACGGCAATCTCGTGCCGCTCGCCCCGGCCCGGCAGAGGCCGTACATCGGCCAGTCGAGCGGCCGCCTGATCCGTGTCGGCACCGAGGGCATGGACCGTCGCCAGAGTAGCGACGGAAATAGTCACCCAGTGGGCGCCCGGCGCACCGAGTTGGAACTCAATGGGGCGGCCGTCGACCGCCACCGCAACCTGGCTCCCTGTGTCGGTCGGTGTCGAGGCGATAAGGCGAACCGTGGCGTGGGGGTGAACGCCGAAACAGACAATGCGGCAAACATCGTTTGCCCGCGCCGCGGACGACAGGCGCTTCTGGTAGGGATTGTCGTAATTGAGGACGGCAATACCACCATGGCCCATGCCGTCAAAAATCTCGGCCTTGGCGTCGGCGATCTCGGACACCGATTCGAAGAACTCCAGGTGTACCGGCTCGACCGTGGTGACCAGCGCCACATCAGGCCGCACCAGGCGGGACAACGGCGAAATCTCTCCCGGGTGATTCATGCCGACCTCGATGATGGCGTAGTCGGCCTCGGGCGGCAGGGCGGCAAGGCTCAAGGGCACGCCCCAGTGGTTGTTGAAGCTTGCCGGGCTGGCGAATACCGCGCCCTGGGTCTCAAGCACATGCTTGAGAGTCTCCTTGGTGCTGGTCTTGCCAACGCTGCCGGTCAGAGCGACGACCTTGGCCGTGGCTCGTGCCCGGCCGGCCTCGCCGAGCCGGTTCAACGCCGCCAGCACGTCATCGACCACCAGCAACGGCGCGTCGGCGGCGAGCCCATCGGGCCGGTTTGAGACCATGGCGGCGGCGCCGCCATCCTGAAGCGCGGCGGCAACGAAATCGTGGCCGTCGAAGTTCGGGCCATGGAGGGCGACGAACAGGTCGCCTTGGCCGACCCGGCGGCTGTCCGAGGCGATGCCGGTGCAGGTCCACGGCGTATCACAACGGCCGTCGGTTGCCCGCGCCGCGTCATCGGAGGTCCACAGAGACTGGCCGGTCATAGGCTCTCTCCGTCAAGCGCCGTGATCGCGGCGCGCGCCACCTGAGCGTCGTCAAACGGAATCACCTGATCACCGATGATCTGGCCGCTCTCGTGACCCTTGCCGGCAATGACCAGCACGTCGCCGGCTTCGAGCCCGGCGACCGCCGCGGCAATGGCCTCGGTGCGGTCGCCAATTTCCATGGCCTCGGGACAACCTGTGAGAACCGCGCGGCGGATGGCGGCGGGATTTTCGGATCGCGGGTTGTCGTCGGTAATAAAAACGCGGTCCGCATGACTCGCGGCAACCCGCCCCATGATCGCCCGCTTGGCGGTATCGCGATCGCCGCCGCACCCGAACACCACCACCAGCCGGCCATTGGCCAGCGGTCGCAACGTTGCCAGGACCGCCTTGAGAGCACCCGGCTTATGGGCGTAATCGACATAGACCGGCGCACCGCTGGCGTGGCGGGCGACCCGTTCGACCCGGCCACGGACGCCCTTGAGACCGGCGATTGCCGCCAGCGCCTGATCCAGCGTGATACCCGACGCCATGACCAGACCAGCGGCGCAGAGAGCGTTGAGCGCCTGATAGGTGCCCGGCAGGGTGAAGCCGACCTGATAGCTCTCGCCGGCCACCGCGACAGTAATGGTTCGGCCGGGCTCGATTGCCGTCAGATGCAAGTCACTGGGCCCGGTGCCGTAGGTGACAATTTTGTGCCCTCGGGTCTGGCAGGCCTGCTCCAGGCGGGCAAACTCGGGAACATCGACATTGAGCACCGCCGTGCCGCCAGGGGCCATGACCACCTGGAACAGCCGCAGCTTGGCCTCGAGGTAGTGATCCACCGTGGGGTGATAGTCGAAGTGGTCCTGGGACAAATTGGTGAAGCCAGCGGCGCCGACCTCGACCGCGTCCATGCGGTATTGGTCGAGGCCGTGGCTCGATGCCTCAATGGCCAGATGATCGACGCCGGCTGCGGCAATGTCGGCCAGGGCCGCGTGCAGCGTTACCGGATCGGGGGTCGTGTGGGGAAGCCGCGCATCGATGCCATCGCCGACCACGCCAAGGGTGCCAAGCGAGGCCGAGCGCTGACCACAGCTGCGCCAGATCTGGCGTGTGAAATCAGCCACCGAGGTCTTGCCGCTGGTCCCGGTCACCGCCGCGATCACTCGAGGCTGGGGACCATGGAAGCGCGCCGCCAGCTGGGCCAGGCGGCGGCGCGGGTTGGCGGCGCCGATCAACGGAATATCGCCGGTCGCAATGTCGCGGCCAGCGTCGGCGAGGACGGCGGCGGCGCCGCGCGCCAGGGCATCGCGTACATAATCGGCGCCATCAGCCTGGCCGCCGCACAGCGCGGCAAACAGATAGCCCGGCCGGACAGCGCGCGAGTCCGCCGTCAGGCCGAGGATATCGACCTCTCCCGTCACCACGGGATCACCAGCAAGGAGCTCAGAAAGCAACACCCTCGCCCTTTCGTTCGTTGATTTGGACAAGCAGGTCGTGGGTCGCTTCAATATCGTCGCGATCGCTGGCCGGAATGCCGGCCATGGGTCCGATGCGGGCGATGATGCGGCCCACCACCGGCGCCGCGACCCAGCCGCCGGTGGCGTAATTGAAGGTCTCTTTGATGCCGTGGGGCTCATCGAACATGGCGATCACCACGTAGCGCGGGGCATCCATGGGAAAGGCGGCGACGAAGGACGAGATCAGCGCCTTGCGTTGATAGCCGCCGACCCCCGGCTTCTCGGCGGTGCCGGTCTTACCGCCGACCAGATAGCCGGGCACGGCGGCCTTCTTGCCGGTGCCTTCGACCACCACCAGACGCATAAGGGCGCGGATCTGGGCCGAGGTAACCGGTGAAATAACCCGGCGGCCGAGATCGTCATCGCCGGGTTCGCGGGCCACCAGGGTCGGATTGCGGAACACGCCACCATTGACCACCGCGGCGATGGCCGACGCCAGTTGCAAGGGACTCACCGCCAGGCCGTGGCCGAAGCCGATGGTCATGGTGTTGATTTCCCGCCACGGCGACGGCACCAGGGGCATGGCCACTTCGGGCAGTTCTATATCGGCGGCGTTGAGCAGGCCGAGTCGCGACAGGAAGTCGCGCTGGCCGGCGGCGCCGACATCTAGCGCCAGCTTGGCGGCGCCGATGT
>JAYGEF010000014.1:0-4071 GCA_046582535.1 Alphaproteobacteria bacterium | reverse complement strand
TCCTGAATCACCGTATAGCGCAGAATCTCTGTGCGCCCGGTTTCGCGGTCGACTTCGACGTCGACCATCTGAGTGCTGAAGCTGACCCCGGCGCCCTTGGCGCTGAACTCGGCATGGCCGGCAATCGGTCCGCCGGTCTTGCCCGCCAGTTTGGCGATGTCGGCCAGGGACATGGGATCGAACTCACCAGCGTTGGAGCCCGAAGGCCGGGCCTCGCCGTCCACCCAGTCCACCGCCTCGGGCTCGATGCCCCAGATGCCCGCGGCGCGGCCGCACAGGTCGCTGATGACATCGCGCGCCGCCTGGACCGCCGCCATGCCGCAAGCAAAGGTCACCCGGCTGCCGCCGGTCACGTCGTTAAACCCGAGGGCGCTGGTGTCGACTACCGTGGCCTGAACCTTGGCATACTCGATGCCCAGTTCCTCGGCCACCATCTGGCTGATCGAGGCCCGCGTGCCGCCGATGTCCGGCGTGCCCAAGGCGATCGCGACAGTGCCGTCATCGTTGATATTCAGGGTAACGCACGTTTCGCCATCCCAATTGAACCAGTAGCCGCAGGCGATTCCCCGGCCCTGGCCCGGCTTGAGCGGAACATTGTAGTTGGCATGAGCTTTGGCCGCCTTCAGGGTCTCGACAAAGCCGATCTTGCCGAACTTGGGACCGTAGGCCGCCTGGACGCCTTCGACGGCGGCGTTCGCAAGTCTGAAGTCAATCGGGTCCATGCCGACCCGCCCGGCGACCTCGTCGATGACCGACTCCACGGCAAAGCACGACATCGGTGAGCCCGGCGCCCAATAGGCCGCCGCCTTGGGCCGATTGGTCACCACCTCGAAGCCTTCGACCATCACGTGATCGATATCGTAGCAGGCAAAGGCGGTCATGGCGGCGGCGCCGATCGGCGCGCCGGGAAAGGCCCCGCCCTGGTAGTTGAGCACGGCCTCGCCGGCGGTGATTTTACCGTCGTTGGTAACCCCAACCTTGACCCGCATGCTGGTGCTGGCGGTCGGGCCGGTGCCCTTGAATACTTCGTCGCGGGTCATGACCATTTTGACCGGCCGGCCCGACTTGCGCGACAGGGCCAGGGCCAAAGGCTCGATAAAGATGCGGGTCTTGCCGCCGAAGCCGCCCCCGATCTCCGAGGCGGTGACCCGCAGTTTGGAGATGTCCAGGTTGAGGACCTGGGCGCAGCCGTTGCGAATCGAGAAGTGGCCCTGGGTACAGCACCACAGTTCGGCGACGCCGTTGGCACTGAAGCTGGCGAGGCAGGCCTGGGGCTCGATATAGCCCTGGTGCACCGCCTCGGTGGTGAACTCGCGTTCGACGATGATGTCGGCGTCGGCAAAGCCCACGGCAACGTCACCGTGGCTGACTTCAATACGCTTGACCACGTTGGACGGGATGTCCGGAGTCGGCTCGACCCCTTGAGTGAAGATATTGTCGTGAAGCACCGGGGCATCCGGCTTCATAGCTTCGTCCACGTCGGTGACATGGGGCAGCAATTCGTAATCGACCTCGATCAGCGCCACCGCCTTGAGTGCAATGGCGATGGTCGTCGCGGCCACGGCGGCCACAGTGTGGCCTTCATACAGCACCTTGTCCCGCGCCATGACGTTGTGCGCCACGTGGCGCAGCATGTCGTCTTCCTCGCTGGGAATGGTTTCGTCGGCGCCGACATCAGGGAAATCATCGCGGGTGATCACCGCCTTGACGCCGGTCAGGGCCTCGGCCTTGGTGGTGTCGATGGCGCGGATGCGGGCGTGCGGATGAGGACTGCGCAAGACCTTGGCCATGAGCATGCCCGGCGCTGTAATGTCAGCGCCGTAGCGCGCCCGGCCGGTTACCTTGTCGACCCCATCGGGGCGATCAGGCCGGGTGCCGACCTGTTTCAAGACGCGATCCGTATAGCCTAGTCCGTCAGCCATGGTCATAGTCAGCTCTCCCTCAGATCAGCGGCGGTATCGAGGACCGCGCGAATAATTTTGTCGTAGCCCGTGCAACGGCACAGATTGCCCGCCAGCCAATAGCGAACTTCGGTCTCGCTCGGGTCCGGGTTGTGTTCTAGCAGGTTCTTGGCGGCAACCAGGATGCCCGGCGTGCAGATGCCGCATTGCAAGGCCGCGTGCTCGATGAACTTGGATTGCAGAGGATGCAGGGTATCGCCGTCGGACATGCCCTCGATCGTTTCGATCCGGTGGCCCTCGGCCTCGGCGCCGAGCACCAGGCACGAACACACCAGCCGACCATCGAGCGTGACAGTACAAGCGCCGCAATCGCCCGACGCGCAGCCTTCCTTGGACCCGGTCAGGCCGAGGCGGTCGCGCAGCACGTCGAGCAGCGTCTCCTGGGGTTCACAGAGGAACTCTACCCTATCGCCGTTTATGGTGGTGGTAACGTGACAATTGGCCATCAGTTTTCCCTCGCACGCGCCAGCGCCGTTTGCGCCGCCCGGCGGGCTAGCACCCCGGCGACTTTAATTCTGTATTCCTTGGTGCCGCGCTTGTCGTCAATCGGCTTGCAGGCGGCCGACGCGGCGGCTGCGAGATTGGCCAGCGCGTCATCATCAATCGATGTACCGATCAAGGCATCGGCCGCCTCGCTTACCAGCAGGGCGCGGGCGGCGACGGCACCCAGAGAAACCCGAGCGGCAGTACAGACCCCGCCATCGTCAAGGGTCAGGTTGACCCCGACGCCGACCACCGCGATATCCATCTCGGTACGCGGAATAAAGCGTAGATAAGCATCACCGGAATGAGCCGGGCGCGCCGGCAGGAAGATCGAAACCACGATCTCGCCCTTGGCCAATGACGTCTGGCCGGGGCCGGTGGCGATATCCTCGACAGGCACCTCGCGGCGGCCACTGGGGCCGATGATGGAGGCCGTGGCGGCGGCGGCGATCAGCGCCGGAACGCTGTCGGCGGCGGGCGACGCATTGCACAGATTACCGCCCATGGAGGCGCGGCCCTGAATTTGTGTCGAGCCGATCAACTCGGCGGCCTCGACCACGCCAGGCCACATCTTGACCACCTCGTCATGCTCGCCGAGCACGGCGCCGGAAACCGCGGCGCCAACGCGAAAGCCGCCGTTCTCTGACGATATGGCGCCTAATTCGGGGATTTTCTTGACGTCGACCACCAGGTCGGGGTCAACCATTCCAGCGCGAAGCTGCACCAGAAGATCGGTGCCGCCGGCGAGCACACGCGCCGATCCGGCTTCACCGGCCAGCATATTAACAGCCGCGTCGAGCGACTCAGGAACTTCATAACGCACGATGTCAGTCCATTCTTGTTGGAATATGCGGTTCGCCAAAACCGCAGCAATCTTGGTAGCACATTGCGCGGCCAGTGAATGGATTTTTCCCTTGAATACAGCCTCGGCCACTGGCCACATAGCCACCCACCCAACCAAGCGCCCAATCTGAAAGGCCATTTGATGAGCGATCCGAAGGACGACTTTAGCCCCACATTTGCCCGCCGCGGAAGCTTTCTCGGAACCCGTAACGAGCCCCCCGACGCCGCTATCGCCGGCGCCTCCATGATCGCTTACTATATGGGTCTGCTGGTCGTGCGCGGCGTCGGTCTCAAATCCGAGAACTAAAGCGCCGCCCAATCAATCGGCTGGGTGTGGTCGAGGCGCCGGGTGATCGGCGGCATGGGATATTTGAGGCCGGTGGCGCAGTTGAACAGCAGCGCGGTCTCGCCGGCCTCGACCCGACCGTCTGCCAGGGCGTCTTTGTAGGCCGCGTAGGTGGCGGCGCCCTCGGGACACAGCAGCAAGCCTTCTTTCGCTACCGCCTCGGTCTGGGCCGCCATGATGGCGTCGTCGTCAACCGCGACGGCGAAGCCGCCGCTGTCGCGCACCGCCCGCAAAATCAGAAAATCACCGACCGCCGCCGGCACCCGGATACCGCTGGCGATGGTGTGGGCATCGACCCAGGGCTCGGCATGTTCGACGCCCTGTTCAAAGGCGCGGACAATCGGCGCACAACCACTGGCCTGGACCGCCACCATGCGCGGCCGCTTAGGTCCGATCCAGCCAATGGCTTCAAGCTCGGCAAAGGCCTTCCACATGCCG
>JAYGEF010000482.1:0-3538 GCA_046582535.1 Alphaproteobacteria bacterium | reverse complement strand
ATGGGCTGTTTACAGGGTGTATGGGGTCTACGCCGCTTTTACGGATGTGAGGAATTCGTCTACGACGCCCCGCAGTTTCTCGGCGTGGCTCGCCAGTTCGCCGGCCGAATTCACCACCTGACTGGCCGCGGCGCCAGTCTCGGTCGCCGCCTGGTTGACACCCGAAATGTTGGACGACACCTCCCGGGTGCCCACCGACGCCTGCTGGCTGTTACTGCTGATCTCGCCGGTCGCCGCGCCCTGCTGCTCAATGGCGGAGGCAATGGCCGTCGTGGTTTCGTCTATTTCCGCGATTTTCGTGCCGACGCTGTCGATGGCGCTCACCGACTCGTTAGTCGCAGTCTGGATCGAGGCAATTTGCGCGGCAATCTGTTCGGTTGCTTGGGCCGTCTGGTTGGCCAGGCTCTTGACCTCGGAGGCCACCACCGCGAAACCTTTACCGGCCTCGCCGGCCCGCGCCGCTTCGATGGTGGCGTTGAGCGCCAGAAGGTTGGTCTGGCTGGCAATGTCGTTGATCAGTTCGACGACTTCGCCAATCTGCTGAGAGCCTTCGGACAGACCCTGGACAGACTGGTTGGCTTGCTCGGCCGAGCCTACCGCCGCCTTGGCCAGTTCGGCCGACCGCGTGACCTGACGGGCTATTTCGTTGATCGAGGACGACATCTCCTCGGCCGCCGCCGATACGGTCTCCACGTTGGTCGAGGCCTGTTCGGAGGCCGCGGCGGCGGCCTGGCTCTGACGGCTGGTCTCTTCCGCCGTCGACGCCATACCTTCGGCCGAGGCTTTCATCTCGGCCGCCGCCGCCGACATGGTCGAGAGCGAGTCTGCCACCGTATCGTCGAAATCGCGGGTAAGATCCTCGATGGCGGCCTGACGCTCTTCCTTGACCTGCTGCTCGGCTCTTTGCTCTTCCGCCAGCCGGGCAATATCCATCAGGTTTTGCTTGAAGACCTCGACACCCTTGGCCATTTCGCCGATCTCGTCCTTTTGGCCGAGCGCCGGAACATCGACCGTGGTATCGCCGGTTGCCAGGGCTGTAATGGCCCCGGTCATGGATTTGAGCGGTGTCAGCACCGAGCGCAGGGTTGTCCAAGTCAGGAATACCGCCAGCACCAAGGCGGCAAGCAGGATGGAGACGGCGATCTTGGCCGCCCGGTCGGCGGCGGCGGTGGCCGCGACCTGTGCCGTGGTTGCCTGCGCTTGAAGATCGCTGGCGATCTTGACCAAGATCACATCGACCGCCTCGATACTCATCCGGGCCTCGGCGACGAGACTGTTGCCGAGCACCCGATTTTCGTCGACATAGGCATCGACGGCCTCCAACGAAAGATCGGCGAAAACCCCAACATGGTCCTGTATCTCGGCGACCGCGTCTGGTGCGAAGGCGCTCATGGTCTCGAGGTGCAGATCGAGTTCGATTCGCGCCAGGTCGGCCATGTCCTCTGACTCGTTCAACCAACTGACCTCAAGATCCGTCAGCCAATACTTCAACTCACCGAATGCCCGCACGGTGTCCGTCGCGGTCGCGTTGATCTTTTGCAGCCGCGACTGACTGTGCAAGGCCTCGGATCCCGCCACGATTTGCGAGCGCATGTAGAGATTCGACCCAGCCAGCACCGCCAGAATCACGCCGGTCAGCAGTATCAGCCTGGATCGAATCGTGAGGTTCAGTTTGAGTTTGAAAAGCCTATTTCGAATTTTCACAACTAAGATCCTTTCGAGGCGGGGTTACCAAATCGACGGTCTCTACTGGAAGATCGTCACACTGATGGCGCCGCCGAGCTCTCCAAGCACGCCGCCTTCCTTCTTGCCTCCGGTAATGTCACGCTCGCCCTTGGGCTCGCCGTGGCAGGCAAGGCAGGATTCCTTGTAGTACTCGGGCAGGATCAGGCGGAACGCGGGCCGGCCCTTCTTCTCGGTCATGGCCATGACGTGCTGGCCGGTCTCGTGATCAGGGGCCGATAGAACCGTCTCGATTATCTCGTGTTCCCACTTGTCCGGGCGGTTGGCACGGTTGCGCACGTACTTCTTGGGCGCGGTCAGTTTGATGTCGGCGATCTCGCCCATCTTGGCGCCGAACCGCTTGGTCACCAGCCGGGCGAACACCGCCGGCAGGAAGCCCTTGAGGCCGACGCCTTCCTGGTTGATGTTGTCCTGGGCCTCGTCGACGACCTCGGCGATGGCCTCCATTTCGGCGGCGAGCAGCCGGCCCTGGAGGGACGCCGGATCAATGCTGTCGAAGTCGATGTCGGTGGCCTTCTTGTAGTTCGCCTTGGCCTGTTCCACGACGTATTCGGCGGTGACGCCCTTATCGCCCACGGAGGCGTCGTTGATGTGCTTTTGCTTGTTCGAGATCACCGCCCTGGCGGAGCGCAGCAGGGTCGCCATGCTGAGCGCGATGGCCTCGTTGTCGTCGGCCGCCCATACGGCGGGGGCCGGTACCGTCAGGAGTGAAACGCAAAACACTGCGACCAGGCCGAAAGCCATGCAACGCCGCAACCTCGTGCTTACCAGATGGCTGATCATGATCATATCCAATTTCGTTGGAGGCGCCCGCCCTGTTACAGGACATTCGCCCGAATGATTTGTCCAAGTGCTGCCAAGCCCAAATCGGCGGGCAGCACGCGATACACCCAGTACAAACCATTTGTCTAATTTTTTGGTTAATGCTAATTAATTTAACTTCAATAAGTCTAATTGAACTGCGGACTGTACTTGAAGGTATGCCCCAATCCTAATGATTGGCAGTTCAGAACGTTGTAATTCTGTGAAATATACTGAAATAGTGATTGTAATTTTCTTTGTGCCCGGCTCCGGGCGCTGGAATCTCGTAGGTATCCGTCGTTTTCGGCGGCTTAGTTGGCGCGGGCGCGCGGTCGTCAGGGTCCCGGTTGGGACGGGATCATTAATTCCCGGTATCGCCCTCGAGAAACCGCTCAAGCCATGTGATGTCGTAGACCCCGTTGACGAAGTCGGGCTCGGCGATGAGGCGCAGATGGAGCGGAATGGTGGTCTCGACACCGTCGATAACATATTCCTCCAGCGCCCGGCGCAGACGCATCAGGCATTCGTTGCGGCTGGCCCCGTGAACGATGACCTTGGAAATCAGGCTGTCGTAGGTCGGCGGGATACTGTAGCCGGCGTAAAGCGCCGAATCGACCCGCACGCCAAGGCCGCCCGGCGCGTGATAGTGGCCGATGCGGCCCGGCGACGGGGCGAAGGTCTCGGCATTCTCGGCATTGATGCGGCATTCGATGGCGTGGCCATGGATCCGGATGTCGGCCTGGGAGTAGCCCAGCGGCGCGCCGGCGGCGACCCGGATCTGCTCGCGCACCAAGTCGATGCCGGTGATCATCTCGGTGACCGGGTGCTCGACCTGGAGCCGGGTATTCATCTCGATGAAGTGGAACGCGCCGCCCTCGTAGAGGAACTCGACGGTGCCGAGGCCCTGGTAGCCGATCTCGCGCATGGCGCCGGCGACGGTCTCGCCGAGCCTGCCGCGCTGATCGCCGTTGAGCGCCGACGCCGGCGCCTCCTC
>JAYGEF010000417.1:0-3582 GCA_046582535.1 Alphaproteobacteria bacterium | reverse complement strand
GACTCGGCGAACCGGATATTCACGCCCCGCTGATTCTGCAAGACCTCGGTCGCGTAATGAATCGTCCCGCTATAGGCATCCGCCGGGAACAGCCAGGGACGCCGATCCTCTCGGTCGTTGAAGATGGAAAGGGCAATGTTGATGGCGGCCATTCCGCTCGGCGCCAGAACGCACCATTGGGACATTTCAATCCCGGCCAGGGCGCGCTCGCAAGCCGACACCGTGGGGTTTTCGCGTCGGGCATAGGAATACAGACCTTCACCGAGCGGCGTCTTGAAGGCGATTTCCGTTTCATTTACGCCACCAAGCGGGAAACCAATTGTTCGATCTATTACGGACCCGGACATCACCAACCTTCTGTGCGATTTTCTGCCGTGACCTTACGGGCAAAACGTCCGAAAGACGACAAATTCAATGCGATTTTTGTCGGCCCCCCGGGCCGTCCGCCCGACCCGGCGGTAGATAGGTGATCAGCATATGGTTGAGAGCGTTCAGGGCGTTGTAGAGGTCGTCGAAGGCGGCCTTGAAGGTGGTCCAATCGCCCGATAACAGAGCGTGTATTTCGCCCAGGTTGCGGGCGCCATCAACGTGGGACAAAATTTCGACGCCGGCCGCCGATATGTCGTAGCTGAGCCGGACGCCGGAAAGGGTCGCCGCCATGCGGCCGCCGCCGGCACCGAGCCGGGCGGCCATTTCGGCGCCGGCGGTGCCGCGCAACAGAGGCACCGCATGGCGACCGTCGGGCCGGGCCAGGGCCGCCTTGGCACGTCCCGCCTCGACTGCATAGAAGACATGGCGCTTGAGGTTTCCGGCAAGCAGTTCGGCCAGGGCGCAACGCTCGATCCAGAGCAACCCGGCGGCGCGTTCCCGGAGGCCAGGGTCATCGAGGTAGTTCAGTGGATCGTAGGATGCCGGCTCGACAAAACCGGTGATGTCGAGACCCGCCGACGCCGTCATGGCCGCAATCTCGGACACCCGGTAGGCGCGGTCCTGGCTATGAAGGAACAGGTCATGGAGGCCGGCGTCGCCGCCATCTTCGTGGTCGGTCACATAGGGATTGCGGCGCAGCCAGTTGGACCGCGGCAGGTCGTCGAGCAGGCGACGTCCGAGATCGAGGCGCTCGGCTCCGGCGGTGTCGCCCGCCATGATCCGCACCACGTCCTGCATATGATAGACGCCGATACGCCCCAACTCGCCATAGACCATGAGCCCCATGCCGCCGCCGGACGCCAGGACGCCGGCCAGGGTGGCCAGACCCAACCCTGGGTCGGGCAGATGATGGAGCACGCCACAGCAATCGATGTAGTCGAAGGCGCCGAGATCGAGTGTCGGCAGATCGAGAAGCGAGCCCTGGACGAATGTCAGATTATCGAGCCCGCGCGCCGCCGCCCGAGCCCGGGTGATCCCGAGAGACGCCTCGGAGAGGTCGAGATAGACCACCTCGGCCGGGCTGTTCTGCCAGGCCAGCATCTGGGCCAGCATAATGGTGCCATCGCCGGTGCCGCCGCCGGCGACCAGAACGCGGAACGGTTTGGCGGTATCGAGCCGGCCACCGAACACGTAGTGGCTGATTTCGTCCGGGTCGCTGGGCGAGCCGGTAATCAGCCGCCGCGCCTCATCGGCCGGGTCGCGCTCGGGGTAGGGGTAGGCCTCGTACTGGGCGCGAACCCTGTCACCGCCGGCCACCCGCTTAGACTCCCGTGGTCAGCACAATCTTTCCCTTGGCCTTGCGATCGGCCAGGATGCGCATGGCCTCGCCGGCCTGCTCGAGCGGAAAGGTCTGTGAGACATGGGGCTTAAGTTTGTCCTTCTCGAACCACTTGAACAGCTGCTTGTAGGCGGCCTTCATGCGCTCGGGATCGCGCCGGCGATAGGCGCCCCAGTAAAACCCGAGCACGCCGCAGTTCTTGACCAGCAGAATATTGGCCGGCACCTGGGGAATGGTACCCGAGGCAAAGCCGATGACGATCAGGCGGCCTTCCCAGCCGAGGCAGCGCAAGGCGACATCGAAGAGCTGACCGCCGACCGGGTCGAAAATCACGTCGACACCCTTGCCGTCGGTGATCTCGCGGACCCGCTCGCGCAGGTTCTCGGTGGAATAGTCGATCAGGTGATCGGCGCCATGCTCGGCCGCCAGGGCGGTGCGGTCGGCGCCATTGGCGGCGGCGATCACCGTCGCACCCTTGGCCTTGCCGACCTCCACCGTGGTCAGGCCGACACCGCCGGCGGCGCCCAGCACCAGCAGGGTTTCGCCAGCCTTGAGATTGGCCCGCCAGTCGAGCGCGCCGTAAGCGGTGCCGTAGACCACCGGAAATCCCGCCGCGTCCTCGAACGACAGCCCCTTGGGGATGCGAAACACATCGCTGGCGGGCACCACCACCTGTTCGGCAAAGCCGCCCTTGCTGGTCGCCGCCATGACCCGGTCGCACTTCTTGCAGCTGCGCACGCCCTTGCCGCATTTCAGCACCGTGCCGGCGACCTCGAGGCCGGGGCTGAAGGGGAATTCCGGCTTCTCCTGGTACTTGCCGGCGACCATGAGGATATCGGCGAAGTTGACGCCCGCCGCCGCGATGGCGATCTGGACCTCGCCCTCGCCGGGCTCGAATTCCAGGGCGTCGCCGACGGACAGGGTCTCGGGCTCGCCGAACTCGTTGCACAATACTGCACGCATGGATGGGTCTTTCTCTAAAGGGCTTGAATTAGCCGACGACTGTATCAGTTATTGCGGCCATGTGGCGGCCGGTTGAATTTCGCCGATGCGGCGGCCCACGACGTTGGTCAACGGCGCCACCATGAAGTCGGCAAGGCGGGCGGCGGTGGCGTCGTCAATGGCGCCGAGGTGCTTCAGCACATTGGTAACGGCAACCTGGGCGGCACGCCCGGCGCCATCGTCGACCTTGATGGCAACCCCCAGGCCGAGCGTGGGCAGCGCGGCGACGAAGACACCCTCGGCCCCGGTCTTGGCCAGCACGGCACCGCTGGTCTCGCGGATGATGGCCGTGCATAGCCGGCCGGTGCCAGCGATCATTTCGGGCCGTGCCGCGATGGCCTGGTGAATTCGGCGCATGGCATTGCCGCGCCCGTCCGGCTGGCTCGCCGGGTCGGAAAATCGCGCCATGGCCGTGGCCAGAGCGCTGAGCGGCAAGGCCAGGGTGGGAACGCCGCAGCCATCGACCGCCACCGGCACCCGCGCCAGATCAACCCCCGAAAGCGCGCCAATCGTCGCCATGACCCGTTGCTGAACCGGATGGTCGGGTTGGATGTAATCCTTGGTCGGCTCGCCGAGATGGCGCGCCGTGGTGAGGAAACCCATGTGCTTGCCGGAGCAATTGTTGTGCATTTGGGTGACCGCATGGTCATGGCGCAGCAGGGCCTCGGATGACGGCCCATGGGACGGCAGATGGGCGCCGCATTCGAAATCCGCCTCGGTCAGACCAATGCGCGCGAGCCAGCCTTCGACGGTGGCGACATGGAACGGCTCGCCGCCATGGGAGGCGCAGGCCAGGGCGATCTCGCCGTCGCCCAGACCAAAGGCGTCAGCGGCGCCGCTCTCGATCAGGGGCAGGGCCTGGATCGCCTTGA
>JAYGEF010000362.1:0-11043 GCA_046582535.1 Alphaproteobacteria bacterium | reverse complement strand
GTGTTGATCAGGTCGCGGGTCAGGAAAATTCCTGCCGCCACGGCTTCGACACGGGCGCGGTTGCAGCTGTCGGGCCATACCAGACGGGCCGGCGGTCGACCCGGCTCGCGTTGATAGCGCCCGAAGCGATAGCCGCCCAGGGCCCAGCCCAGGGCCGCGTCGTAGGCCGCCATGTGGCCAAGACCGTCAGCCAGGCGATAGTCGCCTTCGGGCAGGGCAGTGGGCAGACCGCCATAGGCCCAGGGATCACGGTCCCACTCGATACCGAGCAATACGGTGGCGATGGCGCCGCCGGGGCCGGGCACCAGGCAATGGCTGCCGGGTTTGGCGGTGAAGCCATTGGCCCGCACCCACTGGGCGGCCTCGCCGGCCGCGCTGTCGAGCCAATCGCCGAGGGAATCGGCGTCGAGGGCGATAATTTCGGCGGGCTCGGTCTCGGGCGTGTCAATCAAGTGGTCCAGCACGGCAGCCTCGGCGGTAAGTTGGCAATGGTATTGTGGCGCGAAAAACCAATACTATCGGCCGCCTTCGGGTGTGCAAAACGTTTAATCGGCGGGAGAGACTTTCAATGAGCCAGTTCACCATCGTTATCGGCAACAAAAACTATTCGTCATGGTCCCTGCGCGGTTGGCTCGCCCTCCGGGTGACCGGTGTCGAATTCGATGAGGTCCATGTATTGCTACGCCGGCCGACCACCCGTGCGGCCATCCTCGCTCATTCGCCGGGGGCCAAGGTGCCGGTGCTGCACCACGGCGACACCACCGTGTGGGAATCCATGGCAATTTGTGAGTATCTCGCCGAGCAGTTCCCGGAGGCCAAGCTGTGGCCCGACGACGCGGCGGCGCGAACCCATGCCCGCATCGTGAGTGCCGAAATGCACGGTGGCTTCGGTGATATGCGCGGCGACATGCCCATGAACTGCCGGGCTCACTACCCCGGCCGGGGCCTGACCCAGGCCGCCCTGACCGACATCGCCCGCATCGACGCCCTGTGGTGCGACTGTCGGATGCGCTTCGGCGCTGGCGGCGATTTCCTGTTCGGCGGCTTCACCATCGCCGACGTCATGTTCGCGCCGGTGGCCTCACGTTTCGTTACCTACGAGCCGGCGCTGAGTCCAACGGCCAAAGCTTACGTTGACGCCATGAACGCCCACCCGGCCATGGTCGAGTGGGTCGCCGCGTCCCGTGACGAACCGGACACCATCTACGAGATGGAAATCTGAACTCGGCTACTTGGCGAGGCCGATTTCCCGGTAGTAGCGCTCGGCGCCCGGATGCAGCGGTACGGCGATGCCATCGAGGGCCGTCTCGAGGCGGATGTCCTTGCCCTTGGCGTGGCCTTGGTCGAGCAGGTGGCGGGCGTTGTCGTGCCACAGGGCGGCGGTGATCTGGTAGACCACCTCTTCGTCGATTTCGGCGGCGACCAGGAGCTGGGCGCCGATACTGATGGTGGCGATCTCGCCGACCCCGCTGTAGACGTCGGCGGGAATAATGCTGCGGGTGAAGAACGGATAGAACGCGACCACGGATTCCGCCTCGGCCTCACCGATGGCCAGCACGTCGATCTCGACGGTGCGGGCGATTTCGGCAATCGCGGTCACCGGATAACCGGCGACCAGAAAGAAGCCGTCGATGGCGCCGTCGCCTAAAGCCAGGCTGGCCTCGCCCGGCTTGAGGAAATGCGGCTCGAAATCAGCCTCGCTGAGACCATAGGCATCGAGCACCGCCTTGGCCTCGACCAGGGTCCCCGAACCCCTCTCGCCGAGCGCCACGCGTTTTCCCTTGAGGTCGGCAATGGAGGCGATCCCCGCATCGCGGCGCACCACCACGTGGAGGCTTTCGGGATACAGGTTGGCGATGGCGCGCAGATTTGCGACGGCTCCCTTATCGCGATACAGACCGGTGCCGTGGTAGGCCCAATAGGCGATGTCCGCCTGACTCAGGGCCAATTCCAGCTTGCCGGCGCCGACCCCGTCGACGTTTTCGATGGAGCCGCCCGACGACTGCACCATGGCGACCAGCCCGGGCACGCCGCAACTGCCGCCCTTGTCGCAGGCCAGGGAGCCCGGCGGCTTGCTGATGGCATTGGCGATCAGGCCGCCGACCGGATAATAGGTGCCGGCGGTGCCGCCGGTGCCGATGCGGTAGAACTGAATTTCTTGGGCCAGGGCCACTGCGCCGGCGACGAGGGCGCCAGTGACGAGGACGACCGTGACCACCAGGGATAAGCTAAGCCTACGCATCTGTAATGTCATTCGACCACGCCTTTCACCACTCATATCGCCTCCACCGCGAGGTTATCGATCAGCCGGCACCCGCCAACATGAATGGCGGCCAATAATCTGGCCGGTCTCCCCAGGGTCACCAGCGGCGCCAGAGTTTCGGCGTCGCATAGTTCATAGTAGTCGATCGCCTCGAACCCGGCCGCTATCAAATCGTCGTGACCCCGGGTCAATGTTTCGCCAACCGGCGCGCCGCCGTTCAGTGCCACAATAGTCTCGGCCATCACCCGGTTAAGCTGACCGGCAACCATCCGGGCGTCGACCGAGAGATAGACGTTACGCGACGACATGGCGAGGCCGTCCGCCTCACGCAGGGTGGCGGCGCCGACGATCTCGATCGGAATATCGAGATCAATCGCCAGGCGACGTATCACCAATAGCTGTTGATAATCTTTCTCCCCAAAGATGGCGATTTCAGGGAGACATTGCAGCAATAATTTAGCCACCACCGTGGCGACGCCGGTAAAATGGACCGGTCTGAAGTCGGCGCAGAGGCCATCGCCGAGGCCACCGACCCGGACTTCCGTGGACGCGCCGGGCCGATACATTTCCGCGGCGTCGGGAAGATATGCCAGATCAACCCCGAGGGCCGCGAGCCGGGCAAGGTCCGCCGCCCGGTCACGGGGATAGGTGGCCAGGTCCTCGCCGGCGCCGAACTGGGTCGGGTTGACGAAAATGCTCACCACCACCCGGTCGCAACGGCGCCGGGCCTCTTCGACCAGACTGAGATGGCCGGCATGAAGCGCGCCCATGGTCGGCACCAGGGCCACGGTTTCGCCGTGCCCGCGCCAGGCATCGACCGTTTGGCGCAACGCCGCGACGGTATTTGCGCATGAAATTCCCGACGCCGCGAAATCGCGATCGATCATCATTCCGGCCTCGCCCGCTGCCATCGCCTGTCCGCTGTTTTGTCACAGGATGGCGCGAGTATAGCGGAGCCGACGCCTGGTGGAAGCGTGGGGTTGACCGTCCTGGCACTGGCACATTTACATGGCCGGGGCGCTCGGTCTCGGCTACGGCATATAGAATGTCTTCCGGTCTTACGGCGCCAATTGACCGCGTCAGATATCGAGGCAGGGTCCCGCCGGCCGGCCATTGTGGTTGTAACACTGTGCCGGACCCATGGACGCCGGCCCGATGACGTCGGTGCGCCGTCCCGACAATGCGGAGAAGGCGCGGGCGAGACGGGCCAGGGCCTCGGCCTTGGCAAGGGCCACCGCCATGGCGGCATTCGCGCCGGATTCTCGCGCCGCGTTCAGGTGCTCGGTGGCGTGCTGCTGGAGCTCGGTGAAGCTGTACAGATGGTCGTGACGATCGACACTGGCGTCGGTCGTGACACAACCGGCTAAAAACCAGCTCGCCATAACAATGCCTATCAGTCGACGTGTAACGGCTTGTGTCACCCGGTCGCTCCCCCAAGCGCTATGGTGTGGCATGATACGCCAATAACGAGAATCATGCACTGGGACGGCGGCAGCGTACGCTGCTCGACGCTTCCCCTAGCGCGGGACTGAGCTCGGGCTCTCGACCACGGGCAGGGGCAACCGTTGCCGGGCATCCTGGCCGAGGCGGCGGGGAATGTAGCGCGACAGGGCCGCCAGGGAGACCATGATAAGGCCGGCCACGAAGAACACCGAAGGCAGGGCGAAGACCTGAAGGATCACCGCGAAGGCGGCCGGCGTGACGATCGACGAGACCCCGCGATAGGTCGAGTAAACGGTTAGCATCTCGGCCCGCTCGCGGCTCCGCACGGCGCGCAGGAAGGGTACGTTGCCGGCGCCCTCGACAGAACCGACACTGAGCGCGGCGGCGACAATCAAGGCGGCGATCAGCCAAGGCAGGCCGGACGCGGCGGCCACCGCCATGGTGAACCCGCCGCATACCGCGTAACCGACCATGAGCAGGCGGCGAACCCCGTGGCGCCGGCCGATCCAACCCCAGAACGGGATCAACAGCAGAGTGCCGATGCCGGCCGAGACGATCATTCCGCCGTCCTCTTCGCTGAGACCCTGGCTGACCGCCAGAATCGGCGTGTAAATGAAGAACGTAACCCACCAGCATTCCCGGCCGACCACCAGCAGCCAGGCCAGGACAAGCCGGGGCTGGGCCGCGTAGCGCTTTATGAGGCGTAGCGGATTGGCTTTGGAGCCTGGGTTGCGCACCGCTTTTTCGGTGACGCCGAGGAAGCGGAAATAGGCGAACAGCGTTATCGCGAAACCGGCGCTGAGAGCGAAGGGCAGATCGCTGGCGACCTGGTTGTTGAGGTAAACGCCGAGTACCGGCCCGATAGCCCAGGAGACCGCGCTGAATACCGCCCGCAGGGGCTCGAAGCGGCTCAACGCGCGGCGCGGAATATGGTCGAGCACACAGAGGTTGAGGCAGATCGACGAGGCCGACGAGCCGAGGAACGCCAGGGTCAAGCCAATGGTAAGCCCGGCCAGGGTGTGGCTGGCGAATAGGCCGGCGGCGACCACCATGGCAAGGCACGACAGCCCCAGGGTGGTGCTTCGGCCGAGGCGCTTGATCAGCCAGGGCAGGGCGAAACTGACGGCCAGGCCGATAGCGCTGACCGCGAAGTAGAGCACACTGACTTTCTGGGCATCGCCGGCCAGCAGGGCCAGGGCCTCGAAGGAGACCACGGTGATCAGGATGGCGCGGCTCAGGGCGTCGATGGCGAACAATGCCACGAATGAGGCGCCGCCGACGCGGCTCAGGGCGACGAACGTCGCAGTCAGTCGATGATGGTTCATGGTTCGGTTCTGCTACAGGCGGCGCGGAATGTAGCGGGCGAACCAGGTCATGCCCAGCATCATCACGCCGCTGGTGACGAACACCGCCGGTAAGGCGAAACTCTGCAGCACCACGGCGAAAATTCCCGGCATGGACAGCCGCGAGACATCGCGATAGCTTGAATAGACCGTAGTCATCTCGGGCCGCTCGCGGGGCCGCACGGCGCGCAGGAAGGGCACGTTGCCGGCGCCGTCGATGGAGCAGGCGCCGAAACAGGCAACGACGATGAGCACGGCGCCAAGCAGGGGCGCGCCGGCCACGGCGCCGATCCCCAGGGTTAACAGGCCGGTCACCAGGAAGCCGCCCATCAACAAGCGCCGAATGCCGTAGCGCCTGCCGACCCAGCCCCAGAAGGTAACCACGAACATGGATGCCGAGCCGGCGGAAATGATGATCGCGCCGGCCTCCTCGCCGAGGCCGCTGGTGACCGCGTAGATCGGCGCGTAGATAAAGAACATGCCCCACCAACTGGCGCGGCCCACGGACAACAGCCAGGCCAGAGCGAGGCGCGGTTGGCTGAAAAACCGGTGGATGAACAACAGCGGATTGGGCGGCGCCGCCGTGGCGCTGGCCAGCACCGGGTTCTCGGTCATGCGCAGGAACCAGAAATAGCCGATCAGGGCAAGGGCGAAACCGGCGCTGGCCGCATAGGGCGCCCAAGGGGCCATCTGTTTGCCGAGAAAGACCCCGAGCAGCGGCGCCACGGTCCAGGCAGCGCCGGTAAAAAACATGCGCAGGGGCTCGAACCGGGTCAGGGTCTTGCGCGGAATATGGTCGAGGACGAACAGGTTGAGGCAAATCGAGACCATGGCGGCGCCGACCAGATGCAGGCACATGCCGAGGACCAGGCCGGTCAGGTCGGCGGTGGCGAATAGGGGCGCGGCGCCGGCCACGCACAAGACGCCGAGGGTCAAAGCCCAGCGCCGGCGCAGGCGCCGCACCAGCCAGGGCACGGCCAGGGTGCCGAGGAGTCCGGCGCCGCTGACCAGGAAATAGAACAGGCTGACTTTCTGGGCGTCGCCGAGCAGGGCCAGGGCGTGCAGCGGCACCACGGTCACCAGGATCGCCCGGGTGAAGGTCTCGAGCATGAAGAGGATGACAAAGGCGGGATTGCCGGTGGTCGCGGCGGCGCCCATCCAGACGGGAAAATGAATATGTCTCACAATGAACCGGTCCGGAATTGCTCAGCCAGCAGCGCCATGGCCGCACTATGCACCCCGCTAGGCCAACGCGTAAGCACAATTTGCGCTTACCACCGAGCCGGTCATAATGGCGACGGGTTCAGTATTGCCAACGGGGGAATAGACCATGGCCAAGGACGGAAAAGTCATCATCACCTGCGCCGTGACCGGCTCGATTCATACGCCGACCATGTCGCCGCATCTGCCGATTACGCCGGACGAAATCGCTACCGCCGCCATTGCCGCCGCCGAGGCCGGGGCTTCAGTGCTGCATCTTCATGCCCGCAACCCGGAGAACGGCCAGCCGACCCCGGACCCGGACGTCTTCATGGAGTTTCTGCCGCGCATCAAGCAATCCTGCGACGGGGTTATCAACATCACCACCGGCGGCGGCGCCGGCATGACCGTGGAAGAGCGTCTCGCCGCGCCGCTCCGCGCCGAGCCCGAACTCTGTTCCCTCAACATGGGCTCCATGAATTTCGGCCTGTTCCCGATCCTCGACAAGATGCAGGACTTCCAGCACGAGTGGGAGCGCCAGCACCTGGAGGGCAGCCGCGACTTCATCTTCAAGAACACCTTCGCCGATATCGAGCGCCTGCTGAAGGACCTCGGCGAGGGCTGCGGCACCCGCTTCGAGTTCGAGTGCTATGACGTTGGTCACCTCTACACCCTGGCCCACTTCCTCGACCGCGGCCTGGCCAAGCCGCCGCTGTTCGTCCAGACCATCTTCGGCATTCTCGGCGGCCTTGGCGCCGATCCAGACAACATGATGTTCATGAAGCGCACCGCCGACCGGTTGTTCGGCGACGACTACGAATGGTCAATCCTGGCTGCCGGCCGTCACCAGATGGGCTTCTGCACCATGGGCGCCATCATGGGCGGCAACGTCCGCGTCGGCCTCGAGGACAGCCTCTATATCGGCAAGGGCCAACTGGCCAAGTCTAACGCCGACCAGGTCGCCAAGATCCGCCGCATCCTCGAAGACCTGTCCTTCGAAATCGCCACCCCCACCGAAGCCCGCGCGCGCCTCGGCCTCAAGGGCGGCGACATGGTTGCGTTTTAGGGACTGCGTTGTCGGCAGACTGTAATTCATTTTGATATCAGGAGTTTGTTATGTCTCGCACTGCACTGGTTACCGGCGGCACCCGTGGCATTGGCCGGGGTTGTAGTGAAGCGCTTGCGGCCGCCGGGTATCGGGTGGCGGCCAACTATCACGCCAACGACGAGGCGGCCACCGCCTTCGCCGCCGAGACCGGTATCGCGGTCTATCGCTGGGATGTGAGCGACGAGGCGGCCTGTGCCGAGGGTATCGCCAAGGTGCAAGCCGACCTGGGTCCCGTCGAAGTGCTGGTCAACAACGCCGGCATCTCGCCCGACCGGTTCTTCCACAAGACCGATTCGACGTGGTGGCACCGGGTCATCGATACCAATCTCAATTCGCTCTATTACATGTGCCGACCCATTATCCAGGGCATGCGCGACCGCAAGTTCGGCCGGGTTATCAACATCAGCTCGACCAACGCCTACGCGGCGGCCATGGGCGAGACCGCCTACGATGCTTCCAAGGCCGGCATGATCGGTTTCACCAAGGCTCTGGCTTTGGAGAGCGGCCGCCTCGACATCACGGTCAACGCCATCGCGCCCGGCTACATCGAAACCGACATGCTGTCCGGCGCGCCCGACGCGTTCCTCGACGACATCGTCGCCCATACCCCGGTCCAGCGCCTCGGCACCGGCGCCGATATCGGCCGCGCCGCTGTGTTCCTGGCCGCCGACGACGCCGGTTTCATCACCGGCTCGGTGGTCGACGTCAACGGCGGTTATCACCTGCATTAGTCAAGGCCTCCAACAACGGCGCCAACTGCTTCTCATAGCGCTTCCATGAGGCGACGGAGTTGCCGTGAATCGGGGCGCGTACCTGAACCGCGCTGGCGGTCGTGACCGGACGTTCGGACCGGTGAAACGCCAGGCAGGCGTCGTCCCATTCCAGGCCGCAGAACTCCACCAGGGCCCGGGTTTGGGCTTCCTGGTCGGCCACCAGGGCTTCGTACTGAATGTCGTGGATGAAGCCGGGCAGCACCGCATGCCAGTGGGCCATGAGGTCGCGGTAGAGCCCGTGATAGCGGCCCAGTTCAGCCAGATCGTAGGCATGAAAATTGCCGCCCGCCGAGAAGTAGTTCTTGAAAATGGACAGGCAGGTGTCGCGCCCGTCGCGGCAACAATGAACGATCTTCGCGTTGGGCAGCATCAGGCGGATCAGGCCAACGAACTCGAAGCTGTGAGGCATCTTGTCGGTGATGCAGGCGGCGCCCCCGGCGCAGCATGCCGAGAACGAAGGTTGGTGTCTCGCCGGCCGGCGCGGCGCTGAATAATGCGGCGCTGAAGGTCTCTTTCAGGCGTCCGAAATAGTCTTCGACCCGGGACACCGAGAAATCGAAGCTCGCGCGTTTGATGGCATTGCCGGCGATGAAGAAGTCGAACGCCGTGTCGTACTGGCGCAAGTCCTCGAGCGCCTTGCCCAGGCCGAAAGCGAGATGCATTTTGTCATCGTCGCGGCCATCGGGCATTTCGTAGGCCGCCGACATGGCCTGGAGGTCACTGTCGTGGTCGGCGAAGGTCTTGGCCAGAGCCAGGTGCCGGTGAGCCTCGGCGACGACGGCCTGATGGCGATGGCCGCGCGGTAGCTGGCAACCGCCTCGTCGAGCCGGCCCAGGTTGTTGTGAGCCTCGGGGAAATCCGGCTTCACGGCCACCGCCTTGGCAATGATGGTGGCGGCAATGTCCGGCTTGCCCGTTTGCAGGGCGACCACCCCAAGCAGATGCAGGGCGACGGGCTGGTCCGGGTCGGCCTGGAGGACACGCTGACAAATATCCCGGGCCTCGGCCAGGCGCCCCGCCATGTGGTGCTGGCGGCCCTGGTCGAGGGCCTGATCGTGCCGTTGTTCGTCTTCGCTATCCATTACTGCTTAGTTCCCCTGATACCCAAACCGAAGTAGGATTTTCACCACATCAGGGTCGTTCCGCAACAGTTTGGACGAGGAGGCGTCACCATGAAGACCATCGAGGACTTTCTCGGCCGCGATGCCGTCGCGGCGGTGACCCGGCCACGGCCCGAACAGGCCACCGGTCTGCCCAACGCCTGCTACACCGACCCGGCGTTCCTGGCGCTTGAAAACGAGCTGCTGTTTGCCCGCACCTGGGTAGCCGCCGGCTTTGCTCACCAGATACCGCAGCCCGGCGATGCAGTGCCGGTAACCGCCGGCGGCGTACCGATAATTCTGCTGCGTGACCATGACGGCGCTGTCCGGGCGTTTCAGAACGTCTGCCGTCATGGCGGCACCTAACTGCTGGCCGAGCCGTGCAAGGCGGCCAAGGCCCTGACCTGTCCCTATCACTGGTGGTCGTACAATCTCGACGGTTCCGTGGCCCACCGGCCGCATTTCCACGGCCCCGACAATCACAACGACGAGCCCGGGCGCGGCCTGTTTCCGGTGCGTTGTGGCCAGTGGTTCGACGTGATCTTCGTCAATATCGACGGCAAGGCGGCGCCGCTCGACGTCTATATGAAACCCTTCGCCGAGCGCCTTGGCGCCTACGATTTCTCGACCCTGCGCTACGGCGGCACCATCAAATGGGAGTTCGCGGCCAACTGGAAGCTGGTTCAGGAGAATTACATCGAGCCCTATCACGTCTCCGCGGTTCATCCCCGGCTTGAGCAATGGACGCCGTCGAACATCCACAAGTTCGGCCACGACGGGGTTTGCTGCATCAACGGGGTGAGTTTCGAGAAGCCCGACAAGGGCCGCGGCGGTGGCATGCCGGTGTTGCCCAACCTGACCCCTGATCAGGCCCACCAGGGTATCTATCTGCACCTGTTCCCCAGCCTCGACTGCGGCGTCTGGCCCGATCATGTGCATACCCTGACCCTGACCCCCATGGGGCCTGACCACACCTATGAGGAAATCAACATCTACTTCACCGAGGAGGCCATGGCCCCCGAGTACGAGGCCGCCCGCGAGGCGGTGTTCGAAAGCTGGCGCGAGCTCAACGGCGAGGATGTCGATGTGGTCGAGCGGCTGCAAAAGGGCCGCGCCGCAACCGCCTTTGACGGCGGCATGCTGACGCCGTACTGGGACACGGTAACCCACCACTTTGCCAGCCTGGTGGTCGAGGGTATGCAGTAGGAATCCTTTTACCGCCGCCGCTTGACACCACCCCGCCGCCACCATAAGGTCCGCTCGCTTTCGGGCTGGCGGTCAATCGCTGGGAACCGGGAGCACACGCTAGTCCCGCATTGTGTCCGGACTGGCGGTTTTTGCGTTGGAATAACAGCAACTTATTCGTTTGTGTTCGATGTTCGATTCGCTATCCAGTCGCCTCGGCGACGTCTTTGACCGGCTTACCCGGCGCGGCGCTCTCAGCGAAAGTGACGTGGCTGAGGCCCTGCGCGAGGTTCGGGTCGCCCTGCTCGAGGCCGACGTTGCCCTGCCGGTGGTCAAGGATTTCATAGCCCAGGTCAAGGAGCGCGCCACCGGCGCCGAGGTGATCAAGAGCGTCACCCCGGGCCAGATGGTCATCAAGATCGTCAGCGATCACCTGACCGAGATGCTCGGCAACCAAGTCGAGCCGATCAATCTTGACGCGACGCCGCCGGTGCCGATCCTCATGGTCGGCCTCCAGGGCTCGGGCAAGACCACGACCACCGCCAAGCTCGGCCTGCGCCTGACCAACCGGGACAAGAAGAAAGTCCTCATGGCGTCCCTCGACGTGCGCTGGCCGGCGGCCCAGAAGC
>JAYGEF010000297.1:0-10250 GCA_046582535.1 Alphaproteobacteria bacterium | reverse complement strand
ACCTGACCCGTGAAATCGCCAAGCTGCAGGCCAAGCTCGATTCCCAAGCCGGCGCGGAAATCAAACTGGTCGCGCTGGAGACCGAACTCGAGGCCAATGGCAAGCTATACGATACCATCCTCGAGCGGCTGAAGGAAACCGACGTGCAGGATGCCAGCACGGTGCGGGCCGATGCGCGGATCATCTCCTATGCCACCGTGCCGGGGGCAGCGAGTTTTCCGCGCAAGCGGCTGATCGTCGGCAGCGCTTTCGTCGCCTCGACGGTTCTCGGGGTGCTCCTGGTACTGCTGCTCGAACAGCTCGGCTCCGGGTTCCGCGCGCGTGAGCAGATTGAGAACGCCACCGGCGTTTCCGTGCTCGGCATGATCCCGCGTCTGCGGTCCGGCTGGTTCAGCACGGCTCAGCCCCACGAAGATATTCTCGATCGTCCCAATACGGTGCTGGCGGAGGCGTTCCGAAGTTTGCGCACGGCGTTGCTGCTGTCGAACGTTGATCGGCCGCCGCGGACCGTGCTGGTGACCTCATCGGTGCCCGGTGAGGGCAAGTCGACAACGGCCCTGGCTCTGGCCCGTACCGCCGCGAAGCATAGCCAAAAGTGCCTGATCATCGATGCGGACCTGCGCCACCCCAGTCTCCATCGGGCTTTTGGCGTCGGCAACGATATCGGTCTTATCGACTATCTCAGCCGTGGCATGGCGCTCGAGGACATCGTCCAGATCGATTTTAAGTCCGGGGCCCACTATATTCTCGCCGGCCAGACCGCTCCCCATTCCACGGATCTGCTGGGTTCGGAAATGATGCGCGCCATGCTGGCTGCCCTCAGAGAGGTCTACGACGTTGTCGTAGTCGATACCCCGCCGGTGCTGGCGTTGTCGGACACCCTGGTGCTGCTGCGCAGCGTCGACAAGACCATCTTCCTGGTTCAGTGGGAGAAGACCCGGCGCGAGACCGCGCTGGCCGGGTTGCGTCAGGTGCTTGATGCCGGCGCCGATCTGGCGGGTATCGTACTTTCCCAGGTTGATGATCTCAAACGCCAGGCCCAGTACCACTACGGCAGTTCGTATTACACGTACTACAACGGCGCCTATCAGAAGCACTACAATAGCGGATGAGCAGCCGCGACGCCTCGCGCCCGAGCTCGGCGCAGTCCTCATCGGGCATTGCTTACTCGACCTTTATCGCTCTGATGGCCGGCGTTGCTCTCATCGTCCTGGCGACGCCCCAGTTGATTGCCGCCGCCATCGACTTGCCGGCCCGGCCGGTAGTTGTGGAAATTAGTGCCGGTGAGCGCCTTGACGCCAAGTTCGTCGATATCGCCGCCAAGAGCCGAGCCAGTGCTCTGGATTGGGTCGACAGCGGCCAGGGCCGGGCGGGTCTGGGCCTGCTCCACTTTGTCGAGGCCCAGCGCCTCGGCCTCCATGACGCCGGCGCCCTATAATCCGGTGCTGGTGTTTCAGCGGCTGGAACTGTGTTTCCTCACCTGGCGTAATCTGGAGCCCGGGGTTTGCGCCGCCGCTGCCGGACAAATTCGCTTTGCCGCCGGCCTTTCGCCCGAGCGCTTGGCAAAACTCGCTGTCGAGCGCTACGCCATGGCGGCAGTCCGCGAGGCGTTGCTGCCGACCCCCGACCTGCGAGACCAGGTTGATTACTACCTGCGTCGCCTTTAGGGGCGAGGGTCTCTTAAAGATCGGGTTTGTGGTTGTGGCTGTGGCGCAGTGACTGGGCCGTGGCGACGCCCATGATCAATGCAAAGGTCACGGCGACGGCCGGAATTTGGATGCTGAAGTCGAGCAGGGCGTGGGTCGCCACTAAAACGGCGGCGGCGACGCCGACACAGGGGTATATGCGGTTTTCCTGGCGCTTCCAGATGCCGACAACACAAAGGCTCACGAGTCCGCCGAGGATGCCGATCATCAGGGCAAAGGCGGGGATACCGGCTTCGAAGGCGAATTCCAGATAGCTGTTGTGAGCCTTGTCGTAGAGGAACGGTGTATGGATCGAGGCGTCTCGCACCAAAGGGAACGCCAGTTCGAACGTGCGGTAGCCGACACCCAGCCATGGCGCGTCGATGATCGCACCCAGCACCAGCCCATAGACTGTCGTCCGCTCTACCGCGGCTTCGCCGGCCTGGTCGAACCTGGCCAGTACCACGTCGCCACTAAGCGCCACCATGGCGACCACCAACCCGGCCATCGCGGCGATCACCCCATAGGCGATCAGGGGCCGGCCGCCACGGAAGGTGGTGAACCCGATGCACAGCACCAGGAGGCCGACGAGAAAGGCGATCATGCCGCCGCGCGAACCGGTCAGCAACAGGGCCGACCCGAGGATTGCCGCCATGAGCAGGAGCAGGCCGAGCTTGCCGGTGATCCGCTCGATAAGCCAGCGCAGGCCCGGCAACGACAAGACACCTTCGGTGGCGCCCCGGCGGACCTCGTCGAACAACAGGCCGAGGACCACCAGCAGGCCGATGCCGGCATAGGTGGCATAGCTGTTGCGGTTGACGAAGGTGCTGGTTACGGAATCCCGATAGGCCCAGTTGTCGTACCACAGAATAGCGTTGAACTCGCCAAACTCGATAATCAGTCCATAGACGCCATAGACCACGCCAATCCAGGCCAGCGCCCACAGCACCTTCCGCGCCCGCTTATCGACGCGTCCGAACTGTAGCCCCAACCAGAACACCCCGGCGTAGGCGAGTAGGCGCATCAACGCGGTCTGGGTCAGCTCCCGGTCGATGGTGATGGACCCGGCCAGAGGTTCGCCCAGGGCCGCCGCCGCCGCCCAGGCCGGATGATGCCAGGTCGCGGGCGTCCAACTGACCATCTGCAGGACGATCCAGCCCACCACCGCCGCGAACATAACCACCAGCGGCCAGATCCGGCGCCACGATACGGCAATTACATAGCGCTCACGCAGGGCCTCCGCCGCCCACATAACCAGCAGCATGCCGACCAGCAGGCTCAACAGGGACCACGACCACGGCCGGTTGCTGGCGAACGGCAGAGGCGCCAGCGCCGCCAAAGTCAACAGGCCGGCAAATGTAAGGCGCGTCATGGCGACGCCATCTCCGATGGTTGCCAGGCAGCCCGCAGGCGCGTGCGGTTGAGGGCCAGCCACTGCAGGCCGATCACACAGGTGGCGTTGCCGATGCGGCCGTCACTGATTGCCGCCATGGCATCGTCGGTGGCCATGGTGAAGACGCGAATGTTCTCGCCTTCCTCGATCAAGCCATGAATGCCGCCGGCTTCGCTTGAATCAATTCGGGCGCAGTACAGGAACATTCGGTCGCTCGACCCCCCCGGGCTGAGCAGGAACTCGCCGATCAGCTCGACGCCCTCAACCGAACAGCCGGCTTCCTCCACGGCCTCGCGACGAACCACATCCTCGGGGGTCTCACCCGGATCGATGAGGCCGGCGACAATCTCAATTTGCCAGGGTCCGCCTGGGGCGTTAATGGCGGCGGCGCGAAACTGTTCGATCAGCACCACTCGGTCGGCGGCGGGATCGTAGAGCACCACGGCGGCGGCATGGCCGTGGGCATAGACCTCGCGCTCAATGGGAGCGCTCCAGCCACCTTCGAACAGGGAGAAACGCAGTCCGAGACGTTCGAGTCGAAAAAACCCGTCGTACTCGACCGTGCGGTCGAGGACCTCAAAGGCCTTGGCGGCGGCGCTATCCTCGGGGCGTTGTTCCGCCATCAGGCAATAACATCGGCGACCGCCGCCTGGTGGCAGTCAACGGAGTCGCGGTCGAAGCAGACGAACACGACTGATTCCGGGAGGTCGTGACCGTGCAGGAAACTCACCGTCTCGGTAACCGCGATACGTGCCGCGCGGGCGGCGGGAAAGCCGTAGATGCCGGTGCTGATGGCCGGAATGGCGATGGTTCGCGCCGCGTTCTCCTCGGCCCGTTGGAGGCTGTGGTGATAGCAGCTTGCCAGCAGAAAATCCTCGTCGTCCGATCCGCCGCGCCACACCGGCCCGGCGGTATGGATGATCCAGCGCGCCGGCAAGTCGAAACCGTCGGTGACGACCGCTTCGCCGGTCGGGCACCCGCCAATCTTTTTGCAGGCCTCAAGGAGCCCCGGCCCGGCGGCCTGATGAATAGCGCCATCGACGCCGCCGCCGCCGCGCAGTTCCTTATTCGCTGCATTGACGATGGCATCGACCGTTTGTTCGGTGATGTCACCTTCAACGATTGAAATTCTGTTGAGCATCCGCCTGCCGTGTCAGAAGTTGAGACATCGGCGCCTATTGTCGGCGATCCGTCGAAGCTGTCAATCGCCGCGCGGGGCTTTCCATTAGCGGCGCCTTGAGGCATGGTCGCGCCCCAGTCTTTCCGAACACACGACCGCGAGCAAGGAGTCTAATACCATGCGCGATTTTCACATGCCGGGACGATCGCCCGTTCATGCTCTCAACGGCATGGCGGCCACGTCGCAGCCGGCGGCCACCCTGGCCGCTGTCGATGTTCTGCGCGCCGGCGGCAACGCCATTGATGCTGCCGTGGCGGCCAGTGCCGTGCTTTGCGCGGTCGAGCCTCAGTCGACCGGTATCGGCGGCGACTGCTTCGTGCTGTATGCCCCGGGCGGCGGCGGTGAGGTCATTGCCTACAACGGCTCCGGGCGGTCCCCGGCGGCGGCCGAGGCGGGCTGGTTCATGGACAACGATATCGACGAAATTGATATCCACAGTCCTCATGCGGTGACCATTCCCGGCGCTATCGACGCCTGGACGCGGTTGGTCGCCGACCACGGCACCAGGGACATGGCCGAACTTCTCGCCCCGGCCATCGGTTATGCGGAGAACGGTTATGTGGTCCATCCCCGGGTTGCCCACGACTGGGCCGGCTGTATCGACAAGCTGAGCACGACCGAGGCCTCGAAGCGCATTTTCCTGCCCGGCGGCCGCAGTCCCCGGGCCGGTGAAATCCATCATCAGCCCGAACTGGCGGCAACCTTGCGGACGATTGCAAGCGAGGGCCGCGACGGTTTCTATGAGGGCCCGGTGGCCGCGGATATGGTCGACTTCCTGCGCGGTCTTGGCGGCCTCCATACGCTTGAGGACTTCGCTACAGCCGCCGGTGAATACGTCACCCCGATCCAGACTCACTATCGCGGTCTCGACATCTACGAATGCCCGCCCAACGGCCAGGGTATCGTCGCCCTGATCATGCTCAACCTGCTGTCGGGCTTCGATCTCTCGAGCCTTGAGCCCCTCGGCGCCGAGCGGCTGCACCTGGAAGTCGAGGCCGGACGACTGGCGTTCCGCGACCGCGATGCCTTCATCGCCGATCCGTCACTGGTCGAGGTGCCGGTCGAGCGATTGTTGTCGGCGGATTATGCCGATGAGCTGCGCGGTTTCATCAGCCCGGATCGCGCCATCGGCAACATGCCGCCCGCGGGCCTGCCGAGCCACCCGGACACGGTCTATTTCTCGATCGTTGACCGCGACCGCAACGCGGTCAGTTTCATCAACTCCACGTTCCATGGCTTCGGCAGCGGCCTGGCCAGCCCGCAGAGCGGCGTCATGCTGCAGAACCGGGGCGCCGGCTTCGTCATCGAACCCGGCCATCCCAACTGCATTGCGCCGGGCAAGCGACCCATGCACACCATCATTCCCGGCATGGCCCTGGAAGGCGGCCGGGCGGTCATGCCGTTCGGCGTCATGGGCGGTCATTACCAGCCTTTCGGTCATGCCCATTTCCTGTCCAATGTGGTCGATTACGGCATGGATGTGCAGGCGGCGCTGGATTGCCCGCGGGTGTTCCGTTACGGCGACGTGCTTGAGATCGAACGCGGCATTCCCGACGACGTTGCCCGCGGCCTGGCGGCGCTGGGCCACGATGTGCAGGTCACGGACGACCCTCATGGCGGCGGTCAGGCGATCCGCATCGACTGGGAGTCCGGCACCCTGACCGGCGGCTCCGACCCGCGCAAGGACGGCTTCGCCTTGGGCTACTAGAGGTACCGTGATACCCTCGCGTCCGTCTTAACCGAAGGCGGTCAAGTCATGGATGATTACATCGGCCGGCGGGGGTTGTTGGAGCCGGCCCATTTGAAAAGCATGACCCGGCGCTCGGACGCGCGGGGATTGCTCCAATTGGCCAGTCATGTGGGCGCTATCGCCATCACCGGCGTGGCGCTGGCCTATACCTGGGGCAGCCTGTGGGCCGTGCCGGTGTTCGTACTGCACGGTATGCTGCTTAACTATCTCTATGCCGGCCAGCACGAGTGCAGCCATTGGACCGCGTTCAAGTCACGCTGGCTGAACGACGCGGTTGGCCGGGTCTTCGGCTTCCTCATGTTCTATGCCCGCGACGACGATCGCTGGTACCACTTCACCCACCATCGTCACACCCAGGACCTTGAAAAGGATCCGGAGATCGACCGCCGCCGCATCGTGACCCTGGCATCGTTCGTGATTTCCCTGTCCGGGGTCACCTACTGGAAGGCGATGTTCGTAAACTTGGTGGACCACGCCCGGGGCAAACTTCCGGAGAATTACCTGACAACCGATCAGCGCCCCATTGTGGTCGCCGAAGCGCGCTGGACCCTGGCCGGGTATGGCGTCATTGCCGCGATCTCGGTTGCCTTGGGAAGCTGGGATGCGGTGATCTACTGGGTCGGGCCGCTGTTGCTCACCAAATGGACCCACCAGACCCAGAACCTGATCGAGCACACCGGGCTGACCAATGCGCCCGATACCCTGGCCAACACCCGGACCATCACCACCATCGCGCCGTTGCGCTGGTTGACCTGGAACATGGTCTATCACAGCGCCCACCATACCTTCCCCGGGGTGCCGTTCCATGCCCTTCCCGTGCTTCATCGGGCCATCGTCGACAAGATCGGCCACGAGCCGCCGTCCTTGGGCTATCTCGCGTTCAATCGCCAAATGATCCGCGCCCTGGCGGCCGGCAAGACACCAGCCGAGGCCTTCGTCTAACCATTGGAGACTCTCGGCTTTCTGATCAAGGGCCTGGTCATCGGTCTGGCCATTGCGGCGCCGGTGGGCCCGATCGGCGTGCTCTGCATACGCCGCACTCTGGCCGACGGGCGACTTGCCGGACTGGTGACCGGCCTTGGCGCCGCCACGGCTGACGGGGTTTACGGCGCGGTCGCCGCGTTCGGACTGACGGTGGTCACCGATCTGCTGATCGGCAACGGCGCCTGGCTCGGCATTGCCGGCGGCGTTTTCCTCTGTTTTCTCGGGGCCAAAACCTTTTTTACCGAACCGCCCGAAGATACCGCGCCGCTAACCGGTGGCGCCCTGGCCGGGCTCTATGGCTCGACCTTTGTCCTGACCCTGACCAATCCCACGACGATCCTATCCTTCGTGGCAATTTTCGCGGGCCTGGGTCTTGGCGACACCGATGGTGACTATGGCGGCGCCATGGTGCTGGTGATCGGCGTGTTTGTCGGCTCGGCGCTGTGGTGGCTTGGATTGAGCGGGGCCGTTAGTTTGCTTCACCAGCGCATGGACGGGCGCGGCATGCGGATGATCAACCGGGTATCGGGCGCTGTGATAACCGCCTTCGGCATCGGCGCCCTGGTGTCGGTGGCCGCCGCTTCGTTTTAGACGGAGATGTCGAGGGGGTATTCGAGGCCGAAGAAAATCGCCTCGCGGGCCGCGGTTTCGGCATAGGCGGCGAGGGGCGACTGCAGATTGGTGGTGGCGCCTGAAAACTTTTCCTGGGCAATTTGCTGGGCCAGAAATGTCGTCGAGGCGCGGCCTATTTCAGGACAATCCTGACGTCGGGCCGTATCCGGGCCACGGTCAAGAATAATAATGTTGTTGACCGGGCGCTGCGCCTCGTCCCGGTGCCATGCTTCAGGGGCGCCGCGACGTTCGGGCCCCCGCGCCACAACTTCCCTGATCGCACGCACAGCCTCCACCGCATGATGCGACGGCGCCGCCGCGCGCTGAGCGTAGGCGGGCTTGGCGACAGCAGTGTTAGGTGTTGGCTGAGCAAGTGTTTTGGCAAGCACGGGCGGATTGTCTCTGGTAATGGTCAATGAAGTATAAACTACAACAATAGATGCCGATTACGAAGATAAATCATGCATAATTTTGTAAAATGTAAAGAAAAACTGATGTTTTATTAACCATGCATAATTAATATTAACATTAATTAACTAAAACCGCGTTTGTTCCGTGCGAATAGTTGTCGGGCGAACGGTACTTGAGACCTCAGAGTGGCGGTTTTCGCCAGTTTTTTGGGCGCCAACGCCAAGACGGTCCGGCTGAACGCTTTCTTAACAGTTCGTGGGTTAGTCTTTGCCAATCGAGGTGCCAAGGTATGAGGCGCCGATAAGCCAAGTAGGCGAAGTATGATGGCAGAGTCCGACAGGATTGGTCCGCGCTCGGGGACCGTGCAAACTGGGCAGCCGACGTTGGGAGATGACGACCTCCTCCGCGCGGCGCTTGAAGCCTCCGGCGATGTGGCATACGCGTGGGACTTCGGCAGCGACGTCATGACGTGGTCGTCCAATGTCCAGCAGGCGTTCAATCTTGATAGCGGCACCCATATCGCCACCCGCACCGAATTCATTTGCCGTGTCAACGGCGAAGATCTGTCGGCGCTGGCCCGGGTTCAGGACGGGCGTTACGAAGCCGGCGAGTCATATCAGGTGGAATATCGTCTGCGCGGCGACGATGGGACGTTTAGTTGGGTCCAGGACCGCGGCGTCGTTCAAGGCGGCAACGGAGGTCAGTCCTTGCGGGCGGTCGGCACCATTCGGGTCATTACCGAACGCAAGAACAACGAAGCCCATCTCGAGTGGCTGACCAACTTCGACGAGGTCACCGGCCACTATAATCGTATGCGCCTGCGTGAATTGCTTGATCATGCCTTTGCCTATGCGGCGCGCTACGATTCGCCCGGCGCCTATTTGTCGGTGGCGATCGATGACCTGGCGGTGATCAGTGACGCCTATGGACGTGAGGTTGCCGATAGGGCGGTAATCGCCGTCGGCCTGGCTCTCGACAAGTGTCTGCGCGGCGCCGATGTGGTCGGCCGGGTATCGCCTGATCAGTTCGGCATTGTCATCAGCAACTGCCCCGAATCCGTGCTTCCCACCGTGTGCGAGAAGGTCCTCGATGCGGTTCTCCACGCCACCGTGGCCGTGACCGGCGGGGCGCTGCAGCTGACCGCCTCGGTCGGTAGCGTCAGCTTCCCGCAGACGGTGCATGCCTCCCACGATGCGGTGATCAAGGCCGATGTCGCCTTGGCCCATGCCCGGCGCAGCGGCCAGAACTGCTTCATGGTCTACAACCTGACCGAAGAGCAGCGCGGCAGCCGCCGCCGCACCCTGGCCATCGCCAAGGAAATTCAGACCGCCCTGCAAACCGATGGCTTGCAGCTGGCGTTCCAGCCCATCGTGCGCGGCGATACCCATGAAGTGGTGTTCTACGAGTGCCTGCTGCGCATCACCGGCGAGGAAGGCCTGCTGCCCACCGGGCCGGCGCTCCATGTGGCCGAAAGCATGGGCATGATCAGGCTGATCGACCGGCGGGTGCTGAGCATGGAGGTACGCGAGCTTGAGGCCGATCCGGACGTCATGCTGGCGATCAATATCTCGGGCCTGACCACCACCGACCCCAGTTGGCTGCGCAACCTGATCGCCTTGATCGGTGACCGGCCCGACATGGCCGGCGCCTGGTGGTCGAGATCACCGAGACAGCGGTGCTCGACGATATGGAAGAGACCGTGCGGTTTGTTTCGGCGGTCCGCGAGCGCGGTTGCCGCGTGGCGCTGGACGACTTTGGCGCCGGCTATACCTCGTTCCGCCATCTCAAGACCCTGGCGGTCGACATCGTCAAGATCGACGGCTCCTTCGTGACCAATCTAGCCCAGCGCCCCGAGGACTTCCTGTTCATCAAAACCCTGCTCGACCTGGCCGGCGGCTTCGGCTTGGAGACCATCGCCGAGTGCGTTGAGACCAGCGATGTGGCCGACATGCTGCGCCGCGAAGGGGTCAAGTACCTGCAGGGCTACTACTTCGGCCGGCCCAGCACCGAACGTCCCTGGGGCGAGGGCCCGGTATTGGACCAGGCCGTGGGCGCCGAAACCGCGGCCACCGTGATTACGCTGCCGTCGCACCGCTCCTGACGCTGCCCGGCGCTGACGAGGCCTCTTTTCTCGCCGCCACGGCTCCCCTATGATGGTGCCTCAACGTCAGAGTTGGAGGTCCGCCATGGCCCGTGCCCCGTCACTTTCCGCCGACCAGATCGAAGCCTACCACC
>JAYGEF010000261.1:0-4376 GCA_046582535.1 Alphaproteobacteria bacterium | reverse complement strand
GACGACATCGCCGGGCTGGGGCGCATTGCCGCGTCCGGCGCGTTTGCCGTGGGCGCGGGGACGGCTGTGAGCGTCCCCCTGTTCGATAAATATGTGGCGCGAGTGGCAGGCGATTTCATCCCCGGCCGTGACCTCAAGGTTGCCTGGGACGCGGGCAATGGCGCCGCCGGCGAGGCCATGGCGGCGCTCGCTGCACGCTTGCCGGGGACTCACCATTTGCTCAACCAGGTCATCGACGGCACCTTCCCGTCCCACCATCCCGACCCCACCGTGCCCGAGAACCTGGAGCAGCTCATTGCTTTGGTGGCGGCCGAGGGCTGCGACCTGGGTATTGCTTTCGATGGCGATGGCGACCGTATCGGCGTGGTTGACGAGCAGGGGCGTATCCTGCGGGGCGATCAGCTTATGACGGTCTTCGCCGCCGAGGTATTGAGCCGCAGGCCTGGCGCCACCATCGTCGCCGACGTCAAGGCCAGCCGGGTGCTGTTCGACCGCATCGCCGAACTTGGCGGTGAGCCGCTTATGTGGCGCACCGGCCACTCCCTGATCAAGGCCAAAATGGCCGAGACGGGCGCACCTCTCGCCGGCGAAATGAGCGGTCATATTTTCTTCGCCGACGGCTACTACGGCTTCGATGACGCCCTCTATGCCGCCGTCCGCCTGCTGTCGATCCTCGCCGCTTCGGATACCAGCCTGGGGGCCATGCGCGACGCCCTGCCGGCCATGATGAATACCCCCGAGTTGCGCTTCCCCTGCGACGATTTGCGCAAATTCCATGTGGTCAACGAAGTCGCCGGGCGGCTGCGCGAGGCCGGCGCCGACTTCGCCGATGTGGACGGGGTGCGGGTCAATACCGCCGATGGCTGGTGGCTGTTGCGTGCTTCCAATACCCAGGCGGTATTGGTCGCGCGCTGCGAATCAACCCATGGGGCCGGGCTGGAGCGCCTTAAGGCCGACGTCGCCGCCCAGCTTGAGGCCAGCGGCGTGACCCCGCCGGATTTCTAGTACCAACCAGGGTTATTTTGATGAATGACTTGATGGTTCTTAACCATTCGATTCACCATGGGTTGGGTGCCATGCTTTGTGTCGCAACTCCAAGTGCGTTGCGCGCGCCACAGCCTCTGGCTACACAAAGAGCCAATATCAATCTCACCACCGGATGCGGACATGATTAACAAAACCGAACAACGCGGCGAACGTGACCGTCGTTCCGATAGCGAACGCCGCGAAGACGACCGGCGGGCCACCAACCGCCTAGACGCCGAGGACCGCCGCGTCGAATCGATGCGCCGCGGTGGCGAGCGCCGCGACGGGGAATAGGGGCCAGACCAAGTGGGCGCCCTTACAGAGCCGTGCGCCACGCTTTCCAGTCAACGGGCGCACTGTCGCTGATAAGCCAATCATCATTTGGATCAATACGATCCATGAAGATGACGAGGTTTTGGCAATCCCACCGCGCACTGGGCACAATCAAACCATCGAAGCCAAGAAAATGGGCGGCGTCTGCGATCGCCTGGGTCTGCGTGTAATCGAGATCTGAATAGCGCTCGGTGTTGACCTTCAACCCGGCAAGGGCGGTCATGTTCGCGAGTTGCACTGTCTTGCTTATCCGAACGCCGAGCCTGTGCAGGAGATAAGTGGTTCGGGATGGAAAGACGGGCGCACGCATCAGGTGAAAATAGATTTCCGCACGGGCGCCGTCAGGGTCGAGGGTCGTGTAGATAACGTCGAAACCGCCCGGCGGGTCCCACCGCGCACCAGCGGGATATCCTTGCAGCGGATTTCTGCCCTCACGCACGATCCGCCAGACATCGCCGTCGAACGGTTCCATGTCCAGGGCGTCAAGGGCGTCAAGAAGTTCGACATCGCGCGCTTTTCGGCTGCCCGTCATAGACTACAGATACGCCCCCGCATCCAGCCGTTCGATTGCGGCGAGAACCTCTTCGGTTCGATTTTCGTAAATCAGGTCAATCGCCCTTTCGCCGTCGAGCAATGCGTTCCGGGAGTACAACCAAACGCGGGTCTCGTCCGGCGTATAGATGTCGGCAAGGCGATCAACCACATAACGCAGATCGGCAATGAGCAGCTGTGTGCGGGGTTGCGGCGTCGCTTTACCGGTGCGCCAACGAGAAACCGTCGCTGCCGATACATTCGCAATATTAGCGACGTCTGTGCCCTTAAGCCGCCCACGGCCCTCAAGGTCGTCAATGAGGGTAGCAATTGCGCTTGTCATGGCAAGAACCTCTTCCGCTATTAACATTTAGATTGCATTATATCTAATGTATGAAAGTAAGATGTTCATTGTCTTGGTCGATGTCAATGCGCAGGGTGAACAATGTATTCCTCAGCGGAAAATAAATTTCATCGGGGGGATTGTGCCGGTGGTGTGGCGGCGCTAGATTATCGTCAGCATTGAGGGCATCAAGGAGGGCGCGTCATGTGCGGTATTGCCGGCATCATGTACAAGCATTCTGACCATGGGCTGGAGACCGGCAAGGCGCTGGTCGACATGCTCGACGGCTGCCAGCATCGCGGCCCGGATTCCACTGGCTACGCGCTGTACGGTGAAGGCCACGAGGGCCAGCTCAAGCTGCGTTTCTTTGTCGGCTCCGGGACCGCCGCCGAGGCCTCCATCGGGCGCATCAAGGAAGCCCTGGCCGAGCATCGGGCGCGTATCGTCGAGGACGAATTCATCGGTGAGAATTACCGCGTGGTGGTCGATTTCACCGGCGAACTGCAAAAGTTCTCCTACGCCATGGAGCACGCCGCCAAGTTGATGTCCCTGGGCGAGAGCCTGGAGATCATCAAGGATGTGGGCGGCGCCCACGAGGTCGACGCGCGCTACCATGTGGGCCAGTTCACCGGCACCCACGGCCTCGGCCATGTGCGTCTCGCCACCGAATCCGAGGTCAAGCCCGAGGCGGCGCACCCGTTCTGGGCCACCGGCTTCGCCGATATCGCCATTGTCCACAATGGACAGATCACCAATTACTGGAAAATGCGCCGCCGCCTCGAGCAGCGCGATTTCGAATTCACCACCGACAACGATTCAGAGCTCATCGCCATCTACCTGGCCGACAAGATGCGCCAGGGGATCGCTCTCAAGGATGTGCTCGAGACCTCCATCGACGATCTCGACGGGACCTTCTCGTTCCTGGTCTCGACCAAGGATGAGATCGGCTACGCCAAGGACCGCCTCGCGGTCAAGCCGATGGTCATGTACGAGACCGACGACATCATCGCCGTCGCCTCGGAGGAAGTCTCGCTCAACCGCCTGTTCCCGGGACAGGCGCTCAACACCATGGAACCGCCGCCAGGAAGCTTTAACACATGGTCCAGATCGACCTAGCCACCACCGCCGTCCGCGACGCCAACGAACAAATCCGAGAATGGGGAGAGAGGGGCGAGGATATCGATATCCTTAACCCCGACGCACGCCATCACATCGGCGTCGGCTTGACCAGCCCGATCAATGTCCGGGTTCACGGTTCCGCTGGATATTTCTGCGCCGGCCTGACCGACGGCGCCACCTTCACCATCGACAACAATGTCGGCTGGGGCCTCGGCGACAATATGTACACCGGCTCGGTGGTGGTCGGCGGTAATGCCGGGGCTATTGCCGGGGTCGCCATTCGCGGCGCCGAGGTCGTGGTCAAGGGCAACATCGGCTCGCGCGCAGGCCAGGTCATGAAAGCCGGCACCCTGATGTGCGCCGGCAACGCCAACTTCATGGCCGGCTACATGATGTACGGCGGCCGCATCATCATCCTTGGCGAGTCCGGCGAGAAGCTCGGCGAAGATATGTCGGGCGGCGAAATTTTCCTCGGTGGAAAATTATGCTCCCTGGGTTCCGACGCGCTGGTCACCGACCTGGCCGAGGCCGAGGTCGATAGCATTCGCGAGTTCCTCGAGCGCTACGAAATCCCCTTCAAGGGCACATTCCAGAAGGTCGTCAACGCCGGCAAGAAGCTGCGCTACTCAACCACCGAGGCCCAGGTGCGCAGCCTGCCGTTCTTCGGTTTCTCGGGCGATTCAGATTATTGGAACCCCAAGATCCAGGAAGACATCCACATCAAGTCGCAGATCGGCCGCTATCGGGTGCGCGGTTATGGCGGCGCCCGCGAGCTGCCCCATCTCGCCGACCTGGCATTCAAGAAGGACGTGTCGCGGGCCGGCCAGTCGGGTGATCCGGTCAAGGCGGTCAAGATGCACACCCTGATCGGCGGCAAGAACGGCGCCAACCCGCTGGACCTGTCCATGCCGGTGCTGATCGCCCCCATGAGCTATGGCGCCCTGAGCCGCTCGACCAAGCAGGCCATCGGCATTGCTTCGGGCCTTGCCGGCATCGCCGAGAACACCGGCGAGGGCGGCATGAT
>JAYGEF010000438.1:0-3679 GCA_046582535.1 Alphaproteobacteria bacterium | reverse complement strand
TGTGCTCTTCCGATCTCGTGCGCTTGCCGAAACCGGTCTCGGTGACCGAGAGAATAAACTCTTCGGATGCGGTCAGTTCGTCGAACTGCGCATCCGCCATTTCCACGCCTTCGGGCAGGGCCACGTCGTCACCGTCGCCATTCTCGCCGGCCTCGGCGCGGCGCCGGGCGCTGGCAATCCGCATGTAGACGTCGCGCTCCTCTGTCGTGGCATCGACGAGGCCGAGTACGGACAGGGAAATCACATCATCGCCCTTGGCCAGCTTGATGCCGCGCACGCCGACCGAGTTGCGGCCAGTGAATAGCCGGACGCCCTGCTCGGTCTCGGTTTCGACCCCGTCGGTCACCTTGGTAACAATTTTCGAGACATGGAAGCGAATGCACTTGCCGCCCCGGGTGGCGAGCAGGATGTCGTCATCGGGCGCGCAGGTCTTGACGCCGATCAGATGGCTGCCGTCGTCGAGCTTCATGGCAATCTTGCCATTGGTCCGGATGTTGGCGAAGTCCGACAGGGCGTTGCGCCGCACCTTGCCGTAGGAGGTCGCGAACATGACGTGGAGATCGCCCCAGCTATCCTCGTCCTCGGGCATGGGCATGACCGTCGAGATGGTCTCGCCGACATCGAGCGGCAGCAGGTTGACCAGCGCCTTGCCCCGGGCCTGGGGTGTGCCCAGGGGCAAACGGTAGACCTTAAGGGTGTAGGCGATGCCCGTGGTCGAGAAAAACAGCAGTGGCGTGTGGGTGTTGACCACGTAGACCTGGCCGACGAAATCCTCGTCCCGGGTGCTCATGCCGGCGCGGCCCTTGCCGCCGCGGCGCTGGGCCCGGTAAGTCGACAGTGGTACCCGCTTGATGTAGCCGCCGTGGCTCACGGTGACGACCATATCCTCGCGCTGGATCAAATCCTCGATGTCGTGCTCGAACTCGTTCTCCTCGATGGCGGTGCGCCGCGGGTTGGCAAATTTTTCCTTCATCTCGGCGAGTTCTTCGCGCTGAATTTCCTGCAGCCGCGGCCGGGAGCGCAAAATGTCGAGATATTCGATAATGCGCTCGGCGATCGCGTCGAGTTCTTCGCCGATCTTGTCGCGCTCGAGGCCGGTCAGGCGATGCAGGCGGAGATCGAGGATGGCGCGGGCCTGAACCTCGGTGAAGCTATACATGCCGTCGGTGAGCCGTGCGCCCGGCGCCTCGACCAGATCGATCAGCGCTTCCACGCCCTCGACCGGCCAGGGCGTCGCCATCAGCCCTTCGCGCGCCGCCGCCGGGTCCTGCGAGCGTCGTATCAAGGCGATGATCGGATCGAGGTTGACCACGGCGATGACCAGGCCGACCAACACATGGGCGCGGTCACGGGCCTTGTTGAGCTCATACGTGGTGCGCCGGCGGATGACAACTTCGCGGAAATCGACAAAGGCGGCGATCAACTCCTTGAGTGACATCGGGCGCGGCCGGCCATGATGGATCGCCAGCATGTTGACGCCGAAGGTGGTCTGCAGCGGGGTGAAACGGAACAACTGGTTGAGCACGATTTCGGCCATGGCGTCGCGCTTGAGCTCGATCACCACGCGGACCCCGTCGCGGTCGGATTCGTCGCGCAGCTCGGAAATGCCCTCGACTCGCTTCTCGCGCACCACGTCGGCAATGCGCTCGATCATCCGCGACTTGTTCACCTGATAGGGAATCTCGGTGACGATGATGGCTTCGCGGTCTTTGCGAACTTCCTCGATATGGGTCTTGCTGCGCATGACCACCGAGCCACGCCCGGTGGCCAGGGCCTGGCGGGCGCCGGTGACGCCGAGGATAATGCCGCCGGTGGGAAAATCGGGCCCGGGAACAATCTCCATCAGCTGTTCGACCGTGACGTCGGGATCGTCGATGTAGGCGTTGCAGGCGTCGATCACCTCGCCCAGATTATGGGGCGGGATGTTGGTCGCCATGCCGACCGCGATGCCGCCGGCGCCATTGGCCAGCAGATTGGGAAAGCGGGCCGGCAGAACGATCGGTTCCCTGGTGCTTTCGTCGTAGTTGGCCTGGAAGTCGACGGTGTCCTTGTCGATGTCCTCAATGATGGCGTGGGCCGCGCGCTCCAGCCGCACCTCGGTGTAGCGCATGGCTGCCGCCCGGTCGCCGTCCATGGAGCCGAAATTGCCCTGGCCGTCGATCAGCGGCAGCCGCATGGAGAAATCCTGGGCCATGCGCACCATGGCGTCGTAAATCGCGCTATCGCCGTGGGGGTGATACTTACCCATGACGTCGCCGACCACCCGGGCCGACTTGCGATACTGCTTATCGGCGGTATAGCCCGCCTCGCTCATGGCATAGAGGATGCGTCGATGGACCGGCTTGAGGCCGTCGCGGGCATCGGGCAGGGCCCGCGAAATGATCACACTCATGGCGTAATCGAGGTAGGAGCGCTTCATCTCCTCCTCGATCGCGACGGGCGTTACGTCAAATTCTTCGGATGTTTCGGTGGTGCTCACGGGCAATTATACCGGTGCCCGAAGCGGACGCTGGAGAGGCATGAAGGGATATTTCTATACATCATCGGTTCGCCTGAAAATATAGCGGATCACGGCCTTTGAGACAATCAAATAGACGGTTTATATGAGACAACTATCGCATTGAAATGGCTTGACTATTTGCCACGCGAAAGGAACGCTTCGCGACCGTTTCAAGGACTCGGGCCGAATCGTCGATCCAACGGCGTAGACGCCCCGCCCACCGCTGCACTAAGGTCGCCCTCGCAGCCCTCACCCAAGGACCGAAAATGACCCCGATACGCCAGCCGACCCTGACCGATGTGGTCAGCCATATCGATACCTTCGGCGCCGCCGCCGCGGCCAAGTTCGGCCTTCGACCGGCGACGCCGCTGGAACTGCTGTCGCACCGGGAGAACGCGGTGTTCCGCCTCGATGACGCCGGGTCGGACGCGCGCTATGTGTTGCGGGTTCACCGGCCGGGCTATCAGAACCCGCGCAGCATCCGCTCCGAACTGTCCTGGATGGAAGCCCTGACCGCGGCCGGCGTCGACACCCCGTCAGCCTTGCCCGGGATTGACGGCGACCCGGTCCAGGCGGTCGCCCTCGACGGCGGCGGCGCGCCGTTTGACTGCGATGTTCTCCATTGGATCGAGGGCGTGCCGCCGGGCGACACCGACCTGGCTGAGACCTACCGTATGGTCGGCTCGATCAACGCCCGCATGCACGGCCATGTCCAGCAGTGGACGCCCCCCGACGGTTTCGAGCGCCATGTCTGGGACGAGGACGGCATGGTCGGCAGCGACCCGCTGTGGGGCCGCTTCGGCGATCACGAAGCCCTGACCGGCGAGCAACGCAGCCTGCTTACCGAAGCCCGCGACAAAGTTCGCGAGCGGGTCATCGCCTTCGGCAAGACCCCGGACCGCTATGGCCTGATCCACGCCGACGTGTTGCCGGAAAACATCATGGTGACCAAAGAGGGCCCCATGGTCATCGACTTCGACGACTGCGGCTTCGGCTGGCTCCACGGCCGCCGCGACAGTCCCTTCGCCGCCGAACACACCCCGACGGCCATCAAAACGGCGTGCTCCCTGGCGCGGGAGTTTCTTGGTAAGTAAGGGAAGATTTCGACCACCAAGGCACGAAGGACACCAAAAGGTTTTCGATAACCCCAGATTATCCTTCCTTTGTGTCTTTGTGTCT
>JAYGEF010000102.1:0-4159 GCA_046582535.1 Alphaproteobacteria bacterium | reverse complement strand
CCGACCGGGCGAATTCCAGCCGCCGCGCCCTGATTGATGCCGGATTGTCCGAGTCGAGAATCGTTCGGGTTGTCGGCATGGCCGCCCAGGAACCGCTCAACGTTGAAGACCCCTTTTCCGCCAAAACAGACGCATAAGCGTGCTTATCCTCCGTGAAAACCACAAGCCCGCGGACGCCATTACGATTCAATTAAGCCGAATCCCAGGCAAATTTTACCGCGCCAACCATTGTGAAGGCATTGCCGACCCCCAGATTAGGGGCGGTATTCACAATCGAGGCATTGCACGTGTCAAATTCATCCGCCCGGGAAATGGTCAGCGCCAACGGCGAGCGACTGGACGATCCGTTCGACCCCATCGCAAATCCCGAGTTCTTCGACGGTATCACCATGCGCCGGGTGCTGGCCTATCTCGTTGATCTTTTGATCCTCCTGGCGGCATCCGCGTTGGCCGTGTCGGCGTTGGTGGTGCTCAAGGTTCTCAGCTTCGGCCTGCTCAGCCCGCTCTTCGCGCTGTTGCCGATAATCCCCTTGGCCTACCACACCGCCTTCGTTGGGGGGCCTCACTCGGCGACTCCGGGCATGCGCCTGTTCGGCATCGAAGTGCATCGCATCGAGGGTGATCGCCCGAGCTATTTGCAGGCGGCGTGTTTGACCGCTGTGTTCTATGTTTCCATTGCCTTTACAAGCTGGTTGATTTTGCTGGTCGCCCTGTTCAATGGCCGTGGCCGGACGTTCCATGATTATCTCTGTGGAACCATATCGATCATCGCGCCCAAGCGGATCGAGATTCGCGCGCCCTAGTCAGGCGCTTCGGAGCGCCCTATTGTCGCCGCCATGACGAAACCCTTGAGCGGCGACCTGCAGTTTTTCTTCGGCACACTGCCGCAGCCCTGCCCCTATTTGCCCAACCGCCTGGAAAGCAAGATAGTCACCGAACTTGGCGGCAGTCGGCCCCATGGTCTGCACGAAGAACTCAGCCGCGCCGGGTTTCGCCGCAGTCACGGTCTCGCTTACAGACCCGCCTGCATCGGCTGCCAAGCCTGTATTCCGGTTCGCGTGCCGGTGGCGGACTTTGAATTAAGCCGTTCGCTGCGGCGGGTATGGCGTCGTAACAAGGGCCTCACCGCCGTCGAATTGCCGGCCCGGGGGACGGCCGAGCAATACGCGGTGTTCGCCCGATATCAACAGTGGCGCCATGGCGATGGCGGTATGGCGACTATGAATTTGGGTGATTATAAGGCCATGGTCGAAGACACCCCGATCGACACCATGGTGGTGGAGTTTCGCGATGAAGACGGGCGATTCTTCGGCGCCTCCCTGACTGACCGCTTGGGCGACGGCCTGTCGGGCGTCTACAAATTTTTCGACCCGACCCAGCCCCAGCGCAGTGCCGGCACTTACATCGTGCTGTGGCATATCGAGCGGGCCCGCGCGTTGGGCCTGCCTTATGTCTATCTTGGTTACTGGATCGCTGATTGCCGCAAGATGGCCTACAAAACGCGCTTCCGCCCGATCGAAGCGCTCGGTCCAACCGGCTGGCGTGTTATGGAGTCAGACGCGAGTTAGATAGTCGTCACGCCGTAGGACATAGCGCACCTGCATCGTCCCGTACGAGTTGATTTCACTATCGAATTCGAAGCCAAGTCGAAGCGACAGTGTTTGCGATGCTTGATTTTCCGGGTCGGTGATGGCGATCAGGCGATCACAAATTCGCTCGTTGAAAGCATAGTCGAGCACCGGCTTCATGGCCTCGCTGGCCAGGCCCCGGCGCTGATAGGCCGGATGAATGCCCCAGCCGACCTCGAGGGCGGCGTGATCGTCGAATTCGACCTTGGCTTCGCCCGCCGACGGGTTGACGAACCCGCAGTAGCCGATGATGTCGCCCACGGGGCCAAGCGCCGCGTCGGCGATTACCACGGCCCAGAACCCGGCGTCGTGGTCGCGCCAGCCGGCAATGCTGTCGGTAATCCGCTTCTCGGCCACGGCACGGGGAACCCGAGGCATGCCGGGAATGGCGATGACGTCCCACATGGCTTCCAGGTCGTCGAATACGGCGGTCAACCCTTCGACGTCATCATCCTTGAAGGCGCGTACCAGGAGGCGTTTGGTCTCGATGGTCGGGGGCTGTGCCATGGTCGGGCAGTCTACTACGAAAACCGGTTGGACCGGGGAAAGCCTGTGGGGGGGGGCCGTCCCGACTGGCCGCGTGTGCCCAGCCAGTCATCCAACGCGCCATGAGTCCGGGTGCGTTCACCAGACCGCCAGGTCAATCCGTCGGCACGGTTGAAGGTCTTGGCATCGGCTAGTCCGCCATCGCGGTAGCGCTGCAGAATCACCCCCCTGCCCCGGGTCATGACCGGCATATCGTCGAGCGGGAACAGCAATAGCTTTCGATTGTCGCCAATCACCGCCACCGTGTCGCCGTCGATCACGGCGCAAACCGCCGCCTCGGCACCGGCCCCCAAGTTCAACACCTGCTTGCCCTGGCGCTTCTGGGCGATCACGTCATTCTCGCCGACCACGAAGCCACGGCCGTCGCTGGCGACGACGAGCAGCCGGCGCCCTTCCTGGTGGACGAATACGGCGATGATGTCCTGGTCGTTGCCGAGATCGATCATCAGACGCAGGGGCTCGCCGAAGCCGCGACCGCGCGGCAGCTTGTCACAGCCCAAGGTGTAGAACCGGCCATTGGTGGCGAACACCACCAGCTTGTCCGTGGTTTCAGCGGTGATCACGAAACGCTCGCGGTCGCCTTCCTTGTATTTGGTCTCGGTGCCGTTTCCGTGGCCCTTGACGGCGCGAATCCAGCCCTTCTCCGAGCACAGCACGGTAATCGGCTCGCGCTCGATCATGGCCGCCGCGGGTACATCGATCGCACTGGGCGGGGCGCCGATTTCCGTGCGTCGGAGGCCCAGCTCAGTCTTTTCACCGAAATTGGCGCGGATGTCCTTAAGCTCATCGATCAGCACATCGCGGCGCAGGCTGTCGTCGGCCAGCAGTGCCTCGAGGCCCGACTTCTCCGCCTCCAGGGCATCGCGTTCCCCGATGATGGCGATTTCCTCGAGTTTACGCAGGGCCCGCAGGCGCATGTTGAGGATCGCCTCGGCCTGGGCATCGGTGATTTTGAAGCGCTTGATCAGGGCCTGCTTGGGATCGTCCTCCTCGCGCACGATGCGAATGACTCTGTCGAGATTGAGGAACACCACCAGATAGCCGCCCAGGACTTCCAGCCGTTTGGCAATGGTTTGCAGGCGATGGTTGCTGCGCCGGACCAGGACTTCGTGGCGATGATCGAGGAACGCCTGCAGGGCCTCGCGCAGGTTCATCACCCGGGGTACGCCGTGGCCGTCGAGCACATTGAGGTTGAGGCTGATGCGAACTTCCAGGTCGGTCTGGCGGAACAAGGACTCCATGAGCGTTTCCGGCTCCACCGTGCGCGACTTGGGTTCGAACACGATGCGCACGGTCTCGGCCGACTCATCGAGCACGTCGCCGAGCAGCACCAGCTTACGCGCCTCCATGAGGCCGGCGATCTTTTCGATAACCCGCGCCTTGGGCACCTGATAGGGGATTTCCGTGACGATGATCTGGTACTGGCCGCGCGGCAGCGTCTCAATCTCCCAGCGCGCCCGCAGGCGGAACGAGCCGCGGCCCGTGCGGTAGGACTCGACGATACTGTCGTGGCCCTCGACCAGGATACCGCCAGTGGGAAAGTCCGGCCCCGGTATCTTCTCGACCAGAGTCTCCATCGTCGCGTTTGGCCGCTTGAGCAGATGGACCAGAGCGTCGCACAGCTCGCCCACATTATGTGGCGGCACGTTGGTCGCCATGCCCACGGCGATGCCGCTGGAACCATTGGCCAACAGATTTGGGAATCGCGCCGGCAGCACCACCGGCTCTTCCTCCTCGCCGTCGTAGGTGGCGCGGAAGTCCACCGTGTCCTGGTCGAGGCCTTCGAGCAGGGCCGAGGCGACGGCGGTCAGCCGCGCTTCGGTGTAGCGCATGGCGGCCGGATTATCGCCGTCGATATTGCCGAAATTGCCCTGGCCGTCAACCAGGGGATAACGCACGGCGAATTCCTGGGCGAGACGCACCATGGCGTCATAGACCGCGGTATCGCCATGGGGGTGATACTTGCCGATAACATCGCCGACCAC
>JAYGEF010000073.1:0-12318 GCA_046582535.1 Alphaproteobacteria bacterium | reverse complement strand
ATGAACATGTTGCGCGCGAACAGGTTGTGCCAGGCGGATTCGGTGATCACCCGCACGGCCAGGCGATGGGCCGGCGCCGCTCCGGCGTAGCAATCCTGGACGAAAATTTCGCGGCCCTGGAGATAGGCCAGCAGCTTGCGCCGCAGACCGGCGCAATGGTCCGCCGAAATCGGCTTGTTGACCACGCCCCAGGCGATGTCGCCGGCGCTGGCTGAATCCTCGACGATGAACTTGTCGCCGGCCGAGCGACCGGTGTGCTGGCCAGTGGTAACCACCAGGGCGCCGCCCCGCGCCAACACGCCTTCGCCGCGGCGCACCGCTTCTTCATAGAGGGCCGGCGTGGAATAATTCCAGTGGGCGCATTTGATGTTGCCGATGCCATGGATTGCAAGGCCGTGGCGGCTCACGGCGGGGCCGAGCTGCTCCATAAGAACTCCTGAACGTGTAGCGTCCCAAAAATTTTCAGGGCGCTCCGAGCGGCGCGCCCCGTCCGTTTGTTGCGAGTAGTTCACAACATTTTTCACGGCGAGGCAAGGAGAGGATGGCCCTTCCCGCCACAAAGATTCGTCCGCCGCGAAAATTAACTATAAGCCGCCATATCAGCGCCGGAAATCCAGTCGATGCGGCCAAATCCGGCGACCAGATGAGCACGCTCAACGACGATCCCATAGAACGCAAAATCGCCAAAGTCAGCGTACTGAGCGGCGCTCGCGTGGCGCGCCAGATAGACGTCGCGAAGACCCCCATGGTCACGCCGCTCGGCGCGACCCAACAAGGTCAGGCGCGGTCCGGTCAGAGGGTCGTCATGGCCGGCGGTGCCGTCAATCAGCAGCGATACCCGGTCATCGGCGGCGATGTTGCGGCTGTGCTCGGCCAGTTCCGAGAGCAGCAGGATCGGCGCGCCCTGGTCGTCCGTGGCAACCAGCACCAGGGAAGCGAACGGCCCGCCGCCGTCGCGGTCGATGGTTGCCAGGCTGGCGGTCGATGCTGCCCGCAACAGCGCCCTGGCCTGGGCCACCGGATCATCGTTCATCCGCCTACAGGTGCTCGCGAAGACCGGCGACGTATTCCGCCGGCCCGGTGCCATGGGAGAACACCCGGAGAAACTTGCCATCGGGTCCCATCAGAATAGTCGCCGTGGTGTGAGCCACCAGATACGCCGTGGCAAGTTCGGCCACGCCCTCCTCCTGCTCATGGAATATGGCGTAGGACTTGGCCACGGCGGTGATTTGCTCGACCGTGCCGGTCAGGCCGATCAGGCGCGGGTGGTACGCCGCGACGTAACCGGCCAGCACCGCGGGCGTATCGCGCAGGGGATCGACGGTTATCAGAATCGGTTGGATTTGATCGGCGGCGGCGCCAAGCACATGAAGCGCACCGGTCATGAACTGAAGGTCCAGCGGGCAGACGTCCGGGCACGAGGTGTAGCCGAAATAGATCAGCATATAGCTGCCGCGAAAATCCTCATCGGTAACCGTTTTACCGGTGTGGTCGGTCAGGCTGAACGGCCCGCCCAGGGAGCCGCGCGTTACCATGCCCGAGCCTCTGTCGGGCGGCGGCGGAATCATGAGATATCCCGCCGCAATGGCCAGGGCGAAGGAGAGTGAGATACGAATCTTGGCGCCCTTGCTCATGGCCATTCCACACTGGGCAGCTCCACACTGGCTTCGGGATGGTCGGGAATCAGGCCGCCGGCGAGCACTTCGCCGGGGACCTCGATGCGCTCGGCTGGAATCAGCAGTTGCCAGTCGTGATGTACCGGGATGACGCGGGTCAGGTAGTCCTTGCCGAAGGTCCGCTGGCCAACCACGGTGGCGCCACCGTGCTGGCGCAACAGGGCGGCGAGCATCTCGGCGCTGGACGCCGTCGCCGGCCCGACCAGCACCGCCAGGGCGGAGATATCGAGACGCGGCGGGCCTACGGGGATGGCCACCGGGCGGCGGTTCTCGCCGTCACCAATCCACAGCGCTTCGCCGACCGGCCCAGTGAACAGCGAGGCGAGGCGCATCATGCGCTTGAGGCTACCGCCGCCGTTGGCGCGAAGATCGAGGATCAGCTTGCCGGCGCCGGCCTCGCTGACCGCCTGGCGCAGCTCCTGGACGGCATCGCGGCCAAAGCGGTCGAGGGCGATCAGCACATGACCACCGCTGAGGCGGCGCACCGTGCCCACGGACGGCTCGGTGGTGACCAGGCGAATACTGTCGCTATCGGGGTGCTCGACAGCCTCGAGCCGGGCTCCGCCGCCAAAGGCCTCGACCACCAGTTCGGCGGCGCACAGCATATCGCTACCGCAACGGACCGTAAGGGTCGCCGCATCAGGCAAAGGGATACCCGGCGCGGCGTATGCCGCGACGGTCTTGTGCAAATTTTCGATGGCGGTCAGGTCCTCGCTGGCCGCCGCCGCCGAGCCAAGCAGCCCGGCGGCGACAACCGCGAGAAGTTGCTTAGTGGCAGTAACCGACAACACCGGCCATGGTCGCGCCCCAGGGCTCGCTGCCGACACCGTCGATGGTTGCCGACAGAGTGGCGGATGCGGTATCGATCACCGCGACCTGGTCGACGCTGCTGAGGGCGACATAGAGCTTGGTCCCAGCCGCCGTGACCACACCGGTCTCGGGCGATCCGGGAAGGCTGATTTCACCGCTCACCGCCATAGCATCGAGATCGATAACGACGATCTTATTGTCGCCGCGGCTGATGACGAAGGCGCTGGAACCGGCCCCGTTGATGCCGGTCATATCGGCGGCGCCAGGCAGGGTGGCGACGACCTCAAGCGACTCGACGGAAATAACCGACACCGTGCGGTCGCCATTGTTGGGCACCAGCATGTAGCGGCCATCGGCGCTGGGGAAGGCTCGCCATGGCATGTCGCCGAGGGTGATTTTCTTGACCGTCTGCTGGGTTTCCAGATCGATCACCGCCATGACATCGCCTTCGCCGTGGGCGGCAAACCCGAGGCGGCCGTCGAGGGTCGGCGTCACGTTGATGATGCCCTGGTATTCGCCGCCGGTCGCCACGGCGCCGTAAGCAGCCGGCTCGGCGACCTGGATTTCATTGATGATGGTGGCGCTGGCAACGTCGATGACGCTGACATGGTTGGCGCCCAGGTTGGCGACGTAAAGCAATGTGCCATCATTGCTGAAAGTCAGGTTGTGGGGCTCGAACAGGCCATCGATGCGCGCGGTCTCAAGATTGTCGTTCAGCGACACCAGGGAAACCGTGCCGGCGCCGATATTGCCGACGGCGAGCAGATCGCCGGCCGGGCTCACCGCCATGTGCTCGGGCTCGATACCGAGAGCAATGGTCGCCTCGGTCTCGAAGTTGTCGAGATTGATGATCGAGATCGTGTTGTCCTCGGTGTTGCTGGCGACCAGCTTGCCCAGGCTGTCGGACAGCGCCACCTGGTGGGGCACGTTGCCGACCTTGATCTGGGCGACAACCTGATCAGTCCGGCTATCGATTACCGCGACATCGGCCGAAGCCCGATTGGGCACGTAGACGAACGGGCTGGTCACGTCGTTGGCCGTCGCCAACGGCGCCCACAGGACGGCGACCAGGGTCGCGGTGGCGGCGAAAATCATTGGGGCCGAACGTTTCATCGACAATCTCCCATAGCCTGCCCAAATCCAGGGCAGCGTTGATGCAATTCGTAGCGAGCGTCCCATTGCCCACCGGTGCAATGTAGAGTCACTATCGAGCGAGCGTCAATGGCCGCGGACCGAATCAGGGCGCGAATTTCCGAGCCTTGGCAAGCAAACCCTAAACCTCGATAACCCGCAGTTGCCGAGGATAATCGGACAACGCCTCGCAGCCGGTCGCCGTGACCAACACGGTCTCGCTCAGGCTGACCCCGTAACGGCCGGGAACCCGCATGGCGATGGGCAGATGAAACAGCATGCCCGGCGCCAGGACACCGTCGGTACCTTCGGAGATAAAGCCGATGGTCTCGGCCCAGGTGGGCGGATAGCCGACCCCAACCGTGTAGCCGTAAGACCCTGAAAAATAGGCCAGATCGTCGATGTCCCGATGGGCCCGCTTGGCCGCCATGGCAACGTCGTGGAAAACCCGGCCGGGGCGGATTTCATTGAGCAAGGTCTGGACGCAGGCCTGGACCGCAGCCTCGACCCGGCGGGTCTCGGCGTCAGGCTCGCCGAGGGTGGCGCAGCGCATGAGCGGCGCGGTGTAGCGCTTGAAGCAGCCACCGTACTCCAGGAACACTGGATCGCCGGCTTTAATCGAATTGCGCCGATGAGTCTGATGGCCGCCGCCGGTGCGCCGCCCGGTCGTGACGATGGGCTGGATCGACAGGAAGTCGCTGCCCACCGCCATCATGGCGTCGAATCCAGCGCCGCACACATCGTTGTCCGTGGCGCCGGGCCGAATGGCAGCCATGGAACCCTCGATCCCGGCCACGGTGATGGCGGCGGCGCGGCGCATGCAGTCGATCTCTTCCGGCGACTTGATCATGCGCAGCCGGGCCACAAGATCGGTGGCGTCAATCAGGGTGCCGCTGGCGAGACCGTCGCGCACGGCGCTGTAGACATCGGGGCGAAGACCCTGGCGACCGGGCTGGATACCGATACGCCCGGTGGTGAAGCCGCGCTTCTCCATCAGGGCGACCAATTGTTCGCCGGTGCCCTCCGGCCGATACCACTCGGCAAACACCAGATCGTCGATCCAGGTGGTGTTGACTGCCGATGGCACCTCCACGGTCAGGGTGTGGAGCACCGGGTCGCCGTCGCTCGGCACAATCAGGGACGCATAGATATCGACGCCGAAAGTGTCGTAGCCGGTGAGATAGTTCAGATCACAGCTATGGGTGACCAGGAGCGTATCCAAATCCGCCTCGGCCATCTTCTCGCGCACCGCCGCCAACCGTCCGCGATAGGTCTCCTCGGAAAACGCAAGCTCGCTGCCGGCGCAAGCCTCGGCCAGACGCGCGGCGTAGATGAACGACTCCATACCTTCATTCCCTTGATGACGGTTTTACCAGTGGCAATATGTCGAATTTCAAGGCGCTGCACTACCCGGTTCTGTGGGGCGATGACAAATTGCCTCGCAAGGGCGTAAACTCAACGCGTGAGCCATACAATTGCCCTGGTCGATGACGACCGTAACATCCTGACGTCGGTGGCGATTGCCCTCGAGGCCGAAGGCTTTGAGGTGCGAACCTATGCCGACGGCGCCGAGGCGTTGAAGGCACTGGCCGCGAATCCTGTCGACCTGGCGGTGCTCGACATCAAAATGCCGCGCATGGACGGCATGGAGTTGTTGGCCCGGTTGCGCCGCGACAGCCAGGTGCCGGTGATCTTCCTGACCTCGAAGGACGAGGAGATTGACGAGGTGCTGGGCTTCAAGATGGGCGCCGACGATTACATTCGAAAGCCGTTCTCCCTACGCCTGCTGATTGAGCGCATCCGGGCGGTGCTGCGCCGCGCCGAGTCGGTGTCGGGCGATGACGATGAGGCCGGCGGCGAACCCAAGATGGAGCGGGGCGACCTGGTGCTCGACCCGGCCCGCCACGAATGCACCTGGTGCGGCCAAAGCGTGACCCTGACCGTGACCGAGTTCCTGATCCTCAAGTCTCTGGCATCACGGCCGGGCCATGTGCGCAGCCGCGAACAGTTGATGGACGTGGCCTACGACGACAACATCTACGTCGACGACCGCACCATCGACAGCCACATCAAACGCATCCGCAAGAAGCTCAAGGCCACCGACCCGGCATTCGCCCAGATCGAAACCCTGTACGGTGTCGGCTACCGCTACACCGAGCGTTGACCATGGCCGATAACAGCGATCGAACGGCGGTCCGCCCCGCACCCCGGCGGCCACGGCGTCGTGGCGCGTTTTCACCCATCACGCGGCGCATTCTGGCGATCAATCTGGCGGCCCTGGTCATGGTCGTGGCCGGGCTGCTCTATCTCGATATCTACCGCGGCACTCTGATCGACGCCAAGATCACGGCCCTCGCCACCCAGGGTGAATTGATCGCCGCCGCCCTCGGCGAAAGCGTTGTCAGTGACACAGACGATGATGGCGTCCATGGCATCGATGCGGCGGCGGCGCGGCAGATGCTCGCCCGTCTGGCGGCCCCCATCGAGACCCGGACCCGGCTTTACGACGCCCACGGCGAACTGGTCGCCGACAGCCGCAACCTGCCCGGCACCGGGGATGCGGTGCAGGCGGCGACCCTGCCGCCGCCGGCGGGACCCCTGACCGTGGCCGCCGAGGCCGTCTATGACTGGGTCCTGGTGTTATTGCCCTCGGGCGACCGCCTGCCGCCCTACGTCGAGACCACCACACCCCATGCCAGCGATTACCCGGAATTGCGCCCGGTGTTCTCCGGCGGGCATTCATCGGCGCTGCGTGACGGTGGTGATATGGGAATCATCCTCAACGTGGCGGTGCCGGTGCAGCGTTTCAAGGAAGTCCAGGGCGCGCTGTTGTTAACCACCACCACCGAAGACATCGAGGACAGTGTGCGCCAGGTTCGCTACACCATTCTCAAGCTGTTCGGCGCCGCCCTGGCTGTCACCGTGCTGCTGTCGTTATATCTGGCCGGCACCATCGCCCGGCCCCTGCATCGCCTGGCCGAGGCCGCCGACGCGGTGCGCTACGGCCACGGTCAGGGCGGTCGGGCGGACGCGACGATCCCCGACTTCTCCGGCCGCGGCGACGAAATCGGCGATCTCTCCCAGGCCCTGGGCGACATGACCCGGGCCCTGGACGAACGTATCGTCGCCATTGAGCAATTTGCCGCCGACGTCGCCCATGAAATCAAGAACCCGCTGTCGTCGCTCCGGGTCGCCGTCGAGACCGCGTCACGCATCGAAGATCCGGCCGGCCAGCGCGAACTGTTGGCGGTCGCCCGTGACGATGTGCTGCGCCTTGATCGGCTGATTACCGACATCTCCGATGCCTCGCGCCTGGATGCCGAACTGGCGCGCGCCGAAACCGGGCCGGTCGACATCGGCGCCCTGCTCACCACCCTGGTGGATATCGAGCACACCGCGGCCGTTGACGGCGGGCCGTCGGTGGTGCTCGAAATAGATCCGTCCGCCGCCGGACCACTTATCACCGACGGCGTCGAAGGGCGCTTCGCTCAGGTGTTCCAGAATATCATTGCCAACGCCAAGAGCTTCAGTCGGCCAGGCGGCGCTATTACCATCGCGGCGCGGCGCGGTCCGAGCGAGATTGAGGTTGTCATTGAGGATCAGGGACCGGGCATTCCGGCCGGCAAGCTGGCGGCGATTTTCGAGCGCTTCTATACGGAGCGTCCGGCGGGCGAAAAGTTCGGCATCCACTCCGGACTGGGGCTGAGCATTTCCCGGCATATTATCGAGGCCCACGGCGGCGTCATCTTCGCCGAGAACCGGGGCGACGACCCCGACCATCCGACCGGCGCGCGCTTCGTCGTACGCTTGGCCGCATGATGCGGCTTGCCCTGGTTGCGCCGGGTTGTTTCCTGAGCACCTCGGCCTGGGCCGACGGGCCGCCGCCGGCGTTCGTGCTGCCGGTCGATTGCGTCATGGGCGAACGCTGCATCATTCAAAACCATTTCGACCACGATCCCGGCGACGGCTACGCCGGCTACGCCTGTGGCACTCTGAGTTACGACGGCGAGCAAGGCACCGACCTCCGGGTCGCCGATCTGGTGGCGATGACCGACGGGGTTGCCGTGGCGGCAGCGGCACCGGGCCGGGTGCTGCGAACCCGCGACCATATGATCGACATCGACGTGCGCGACATTGGGCTGGACACGGTCAAGGGTCGAGACGCCGGCAACGCCGTGGTCATCGACCATGGTGGCGGCTGGGAAACCCAGTACAGCCATTTGCGCCAGGGCAGCATTGTGGTGAAGCCCGGCGACCCCGTAATGCCGGGTGACATGCTGGGCATGATCGGTATGTCGGGCCGGGCCGAGTTCCCCCATGTGGCCTTCCAGGTGCGCCATCACGACGTTCGGATCGATCCCTTTACCGGCGAAGGCGAGCGCGACGAACCGTGCGGTGTTGGCGAGGGCAGCCTATGGACCGCCGAAGCCCTGGCCGCCCTGATTTACCAGCCGACCGGATTGTTGCGTGCCGGGTTCAGTACCGGCCGGCCTGTGTGGCAGGCTATCGGCGCGGCGAGTATCGCGCCGATAGCCTGCCCCGCGACGCCCCGGCGATCGTTTATTGGGTCAGTATTTTCGGTGGCCAGAAGGGCGACATCGTCCGCGTCAGCCTGATCGCCCCCGACGGCGAGACGGTGGCCGAGAACGCCATGGTCGTCGAGGGTAACATGGCTCAGTGGTTTGCCTTTAGCGGCCGCAAACGCCGGGGCTATACATGGCCGGAAGGCGTCTACCGGGGAGAATACCGGCTCATCCCGAAGGCCGGTTCAGCGCAACGCCCGATGCTAAGCATCGACCGCGAGATTACCGTTCAGTGACTCTTTGGAAAGCGCGTTCAAGTGCCACTCTTGTGTTCACACAGACTGGGGGCTCCCGCCGAACGGTCGGCGACCCGCAGTCGCGGGCTGAAAGCAAGAACATCAGAGTTCCCCCAGCTGTCATTGCTTATGACCGCTGGCAAGCGCGACCGCGCGTCGCCGCTAATGCGGCGGGAGCCCTGCGTGGCGCTTGAACGCGCTTTAACTAATGAACGCTTACCGGCTCGAGGTCGTGCTGGCGGGCGGCGACCATGGCCAGGTCGCGGTTGTCGAACACGGCCAGTTCAGCGCCATCGGCGGCGTGGATCGCGTAGGCAATGCCGCCTCCGACGGTCACCGTCTTGACATAGGCCACATTCATGGAGCCCAGCGCCAAAAAGGCCTGAGATGACATGGGCGGCTGGCTGCCTCCCGGGCTGGTCGGTGAATTCATAATCAATCCTCCTCGGTAAAGTCCTTGACCGGCCCGGCCATGGTGAGATGTTGGCCGCCGCCGTTCGCCGTCTGAATCGGTACCTTGCGGCGTCGCACTTCAGGCTCGGGACGGGTCAGGTCGATATTCAGCAAGCCGTTGTCGAGGGTCGCGGTGGTGACCTCCATGCCCTCGGCCAGAACGAAGCTGCGCTGAAACTGGCGCGCCGCGATGCCGCGGTGAAGATAGGCGCGGCCGCTGTCATCCTGCTGCTTGCCGTGAATGGCCAATTGGTTGTCCTCGACAGTGACATCAATATCGCCGGCGGTGAAACCGGCCACCGCCAGGGTAATGCGCAGGTGATTATCGCCGAGCTGTTCGATGTTGTAGGGCGGATAGCCGTCGGCGGCGGTCTTCGACACCCGGTCGATCATCCGTTCGAAATGATCGAAGCCGAGCAGCAACGGGCTGTTGAAGACGGAAAGTCGGGTCACGGCGAAGCCTCCTCCGAATGAGCGAGTCTCTCTGGTCGGGCCCTCACGGCAAGGCGCCCTGATGCAGTGTCGGCCTCAAAAGAGCACCGATAAGGGTCATATGGGGGTCCGGATTGCCACCTTCAAGCGGTCGCAGGAGGATGTTAAGCAAAGAATCTGTGGTTAACATGACGTGAATTTTCCAAGGTAATTAGCCCTTAACGAAAGAATTAATAGTTAATATTTTAATTAACTATAAACAAGTAGTTAAACATTTATTGACATTTATTTAATCATGACAATACTTCGCCTCATCAACTTACCTATTATTATCGTTAAGATCGGGGTTGGCCAGGATGGCTCGAAAGACAGGACGTTTTGCCCGCCAGCTCTGGGGCGCCTTCGTTGCCGCCGCGCTGTTTGGTTTGTTGGCACGGCCCCGGCCAAGGCCACCGACACCGCACCCACCATTGACCGCGAAATCGAATGCCTGGCCCTGACGATCTATTTCGAGGCTCGTGGCGAGTCGAGCGCCGGCTAAGTGGCGGTCGGCCATGTGGTCATGAACCGGGTGGTCAGTCCACGCTATCCGCGCCGGATCTGCACCGTTGTGCGCCAGGGCGGCGAATGGCCCAAGAACCGTTGCCAGTACTCCTGGTGGTGTGACGGCCGCAGCGATAATCCCCAAGATAGTGCCGCCTGGAAAGGCAGCATGACTGTGGAGCGCCACGTTTTCTGGGGGCTGTCCGGCGACCCCACCGCCGGCGCGCTCTACTACCACGCCGATTATGTGGAACCCTATTGGAGCAAGCTGCTTGGCGCCGGCGAGAAGATTGGCGCCCACATCTTCTACGCCAATGGCGACACGAACGAAGTCCAGTCGGCCCAGCTCGAGTAGTCTTAAGCATCACAGGGGGACGCCCGAAACTGAAGGTCGAATTCAATGACCAATAGTTAGGTGTCAGTGAACCGCCGGTCTTGGAGGCAGGACCGGCGGTTTATACTTTATGCGGCGTCGCTCACTTCCCTGGCGGCGACTTCTTCCAGCAACCAGTCACGAAATGCCCGCACCTTGGGGCGCTCGAGAGCATCCGGCGGATAGACGATGTAGTAGGCCGCATCGATGCCGACGTCGAGGTCAAACGGCCGCACCAGGCGACCGGCGGCGATGTCATGGGTGACAAAGCTGGACTCGCCCAGGACCACGCCCTGACCTTCTATGGCTGTGTGCATGGCGACATTGTGGTCATCGATCACCGGGCCGACGGTAGGTGACACCTTGGTCGCGCCGGCGGCGGCAAGCCATCGTGGCCAGCCCAGGTGGCTGACGTCCTGGAGCAGGGTGTGGTGCCGCAGGTCGTCCGGGACCCGCAATGGATAAGGTCCCTCGAGCAGGCGGGGACTGCACACCGGCGTCACCCGCACCCGCAACAAGAGTTCGGTGGTCAGACCAGGCCAGGCATCGGCGTCATCGCCCCAGACGATTGCCAGATCGATGCCGGGCTGGCGGAAATCAACGGGCTCGGCGGTGTGATGAAGGTGAAGTTCGATGTTGGGATGGCGCTGCCAGAACCGGCCAATGCGGGGCGACAGCCAGGCGGCCGCAATATAGGGCTCGAGGCTGACCGTCAAGGTGCCGCCGCTGTCGGGAACCCGTAGCCTGTCGATGGCCCCGGCAATTCGTTGGAAGGCGTCACCGACAACGGCGTAGAGCATGTCGCCCTCATCGGTCAGGGTAAGCCGCCGGGTCAGGCGATGAAACAGGCGGACCCCGAGATGGGTCTCAAGGGACTTGATCTGGTGGCTCACCGCAGCCTGGGTCACGTTGAGCTCAGCCGCGGCGCGGGTAAAACTGAGGTGCCGCGCGGCAGCCTCGAAAGCGCGCATGGCAATGGGTGAGGGCAGATTCGAGGTCATGACTCACTATCCATTAGTTCAACTAATTTGTACCATGAAAAGAGATCGGTTGTAAACCGCGTGGCATAGGCCTATCTGTCAATTACCGATTAATCCAGTTTGCAGCAATACCAACCTATGGCAGGGTTAGCGCGCAATGATTTTGGTGACATGAAACGGGTATTACGGTACTTCATACGCGGCGTGATGCTGGTCGTCGTTCCCCTGGTGGTGATCGCCGGCGCGGTCTATTACTATGCCACCGGCGGCCGCTACGTGACCACGGAGAACGCCTACGTCAAGGCCGAGATTATCGGCATCAGCCCTGAAATCGACGGCCGGGTAATCGCCGTCCCGGTGGCCGACAACCAATTCGTCGAGACCGGTGACCTGTTGTTCGAAATCGATCCGGCGCCGTTCGATATCGAACTGGCCGCCGCCGAAGCCGAACTCGCCAACGTCCTGCAGCATATTGCGTCGCTCCGCGCCCACTACCGGGAAGGCCAGATGCAGTTGGTCGCGGCGGCGGAACAGGTGCGTTACCTCGCCCTCGAATACGAGCGCCAGGAGCAACTGCAAACCAAGGGTATCGGCGCCCGGGCGAATTACGAGGCCGCCGAGCACGGTCTCGCCATGGCCCATCGCGAAATCGCGGTGATCGAGGAGCGCAACCGCATGGTGGTCGCCGAGTTGGCCGGCGATCCCGACCAACCGGCCGAACGCCATCCCCTGTTCCAGCTCGCCCTGGCCGCCCGCGACCGCGCCTCTCTCGACCTTGAGCGTACCCGGGTCCACGCTCCCGCTTCGGGCTACTTGAGCAATGTGGTGCTCGAGGCCGGTGAGCATATCCAAGCCGGTCAACCGGTCTTTGCCCTGGTCGGCAGCGGCAACACCTGGGTCGAAGCTAACCTCAAGGAAGTCCATCTCACCCATGTGGAGGTCGGCCAGCAGGCGACTGTGGTGGTCGACGCCTACCCGGACCTCACCTGGACCGCGACGATTGAAAGCATCAGCCCGGCGACCGGCGCCGAGTTCGCCCTGCTGCCGCCGCAAAACGCCACCGGTAACTGGGTCAAGGTGGTGCAACGGGTGCCGGTGCGG
>JAYGEF010000027.1:0-21298 GCA_046582535.1 Alphaproteobacteria bacterium | reverse complement strand
CTCCCAAGGACTGCCTGGTTCAATATAGAGCGTCTTCGTGCCGATCCGACCCAACCACTCCCGAACAGCATGGGCAGTGATCTCGGCTCCGTTGTCGGGGCGCCCCAAGGGCGTTTTCACGGTGCAGCTACCCCGAGATTGTTGGGTGACTGGCACCATTTGGCCAAAACTCAGCCCAAGCCCCAATCTCAGCAACCACCCCTGCCAATCCTCACTGCCCGACCCGCCGTCGACCGAATCCAGCCATCGAAACGGGCGCCCGAGCCTCTGGGCCGTGGTGCGTGGTGCGTGGTGCGTGATCCGGGATGCACTGTCCCTGGTATCGTATGCGCGGGACCATGCCTTTCAGTGGCGTTCCCAGCTATGGCGGGGCTTTGGGATGGATCCGATTACGCGGACTTAGGAGCTTAATTGAGATTGGTTGGAGAGGGACCCGAGATCGTCGAGTAGGTCCAAAAAACTGTGGTCTGGAATGTGGTATGGCGTAGGCGGGAGATAAATTAATTATTTATTAATAATGGGTTATTTCATTGTTACGCGGACTAGAAGTCCGCCATTATTGGAAAGCGCGTTCAAACGCCCAATCTTGTGTTCACACAGACTGGGCGCTTGAACGCTCTATACTAAGAATCGCCGCCCACGGCGGCGTCAGCGGCGGCGTTGCCGGAACGGACGGCGCTTTCGATGGTCGCCGGCAGGCCGGTGTCGGTCCAGTCGCCGGCCAGGTAGAGGTTGGCGGTCGCCGTGCGCGCCGGTGGCCGGCGGGCGACTTCGGCGGGGGTCTGGTCGAAGGTGGCGCGGCGTTCCTTGATCACCCGGTGCGGCGGCATCGGTTGGGCCGGCATGTGGAGAGCTTGGCCGACGTCGGCCCATAGCAGAGCGGCAATTTCGTCCGACGGCGTATCAATCAGATGGTCGGCGGCGCTAACCGTGACCGAGGCCACGTCGCCGCGCAGGAACACCCATTCCGCATGGCCGCCAATCAACCCCAACAGAGGCGAGCCTTCGGGCAATGTTGCGGGCGACGGTAGCCGGTAATGGGCGTTGAGGATGGCGCGGTTGCCCCGGGGTGCGTCGAGACCGGGAATCAGTTCGACCGCGCGGGCCGGCGGCACCGCCAGGACGACGCTGTCGCCGTCGCCCACGGGCACCGCGTGATCGCCGAACTGAAGCGCCGTCACCCGGCCGTCGCCCCCTTCGATGGCCCGCAGGCGGTGGCCGAAAGCCGGCTGACAACCTCGCTCGTCGAGCCAGGCCAGGGCCGGATCGACCAGGCTGGCCGACAACCCGTCACGGGCCACATAGGCGCGGCACGCCGCGGCGCCACGGCCGAAGGTCAAAGCCATCACCGGCCACATGAGCCGGGCCGAGGCCGCCTCGACCGGGGTGTTGAGCACGGCGACGATGATCGGCTTCCAGAAGCGCTCGAACAGCGGCTCGTGAACATCCATGACATCGGCGATGGTGGCATGCGGCCCGGCCCGCCTCAGGGCCAGGGCCGCGAGGTACTGGCCCGGCCGGCTGCCCGGCACCCGGCGGCCGGGCACCAGCAGCCACCACGGCAACGGCCCGGCGTTGGGCCGCAACGTCCAGCGTTCGCCGGAGCCGAGATCGAGGAAGGGGAACACCGCCTCGGGCGCCGTGGTCAGGGCGTCATGGGCGCCGACAGCGTCGAGGTAGGCCTTGACCCCATCGTTAGCGCCGAGCATCAGGTGATTGCCGTTGTCGATGACCCGCTCAAGCGCCGGCTCAAAGAACGAGCGACAACGGCCACCGGCCTGAGTCGCCGCCTCGTAGAGCGCGACCTGATGGCCGAGACCAACAAGACGCACCGCGCAGGACAGTCCGGCGACGCCGGCGCCCACCACATGAACCTTGGTCACCATGGACCTATGGAAAAACTGCACACGGGCGCCATGGTATCGCCAAACCAGGCTCGCCGGAAATATGTTGGTGAAAAACTAGTCGGCGGGTTGCGCGTAGACCAGCGGCTGTTGCGCGATCGGGGCCTTGGCCGCCGGCACGTCCTGGGGCGTGGCGTAGAACAGTTCGTCGTAGGCGGCGTGGTCCTGGCTGAAGGGAAGCTGGGCGCGAACCTCGCTCTGGTTCGCCTCGGCTTCGCGGGTCGCCGCCTGTAGCTGCTCGGCGGCGCGGCGATTCCACGGCAACGCATAGGCCCGCGGCTCGTCAACGCCATCGATCTGGAGCCACAGGTAAATCGCCTCATTCTCGCGGCTGGTGGCGGCGATCACGGTTGCCTCCGCGAGATCGTCATAGCGCCATTCCATTTGGATCGGCTTGGGCTTGCTCATAAGCTCGGTGAAGCTGCCATAGGCCAGAGGAATGAATAGCGCCGCAGCGGCGATGGCGACCACCTTCATCTTCACCCCGCGCCGCGACCACACGGTGATCGCCGCCAGAATACCGGCGGCCACGGCGGCCAGTACGAACAGGGGCATCAATCCGGTCATTATTTCACCAGTCCAGGGATCAGGTCCTGGCGCTGCGCAGCGCCTTGGACAAATTGTGCACGCTGCCCGGCACCAGCTCGCCATTGCTGTCGAGGCGGAAGCGGAAAGCGGTGAATTCCTGGCCCTCGCGGTGCAGCACGACCTCGGTGGTGAGAATTTGGGCGGCCGCGCCCCCGCCGGTCTTCTTGACGCTGGCCACCACCTTGACAGTGACCGGGTAGGTCCCGGAGAGATTGCGGTAGAGGTGAACGTTGACGGTGTATTCGCCGCTGGGAATACCGCGGCTGTAGGAGACCTCGTAATTGATCTCCGCCGCGTCGGCCAGATGACCGAGGTCATCGCGCAGCAGATTGAAATAGGTGCCGCCCTTGTTGGAATAGCCCACCGGCGCGTCGCCCGGGGCCTCGACCCAAAGATCAACGTCGGTGTCCATATGGTCGGGCCAGCGGGCCTCGATGATGACGTTGCCGGGCGGCGTGATGGATTCGGTGGCGGCGGTGGCCGGCGGATTCAGGTGCGGCAGCAGCAGGACAATGGCGACGAAGCCGCACAGGGCCAGCATGATGACATCGCGGAAAACCGTGCCGCTCTGGTCCTCTTCGGGGAACAGATCAAGTGACGGCATCACGCTCCCCAGCCTCGACAATCGCCGTGAACATGTTGACCGTGCCGGTGGCCAGAATCTGATAGGCGACCATCAGCCAGACATTGAACACCGACCCCACCAGGGTGGTGAACAGCGCGACCGACATGCCGACGATCAAGGTCGAGACCATGGGGCCGATGGCGGCGGGATCGCTGGCCGCCTCGGGCCGCACGCCGGACAGAGCAATGATGAAACCAATGACCGTGCCGATACGACCGAGCACCACCAGGGTATTGGCGATCTGCCGTATCACGGCGATGCGTCTGAACAGTTTGAGCCGGAGCGCCGACGCCGACAGGGCGCGGCTGTCCGCATTGCGGCCCCGAACCTCGGCGAGGTAACGGCCGACCCGGCTATCGGACCGCGGATTGGAATCCTTGGCCTGGTTGATCTCGGCGCTGGCGCGCCACACCTTGGCGGCGCAAATTGCCAAGCCCACGGCAAAGGTAGCGAAGATGGCAAAGGTAAGGCTAGTGGCGTCGGTGTCGATCACCATCTGAACCCAGCCCTGCAGATAGACCCCGGCGAGCATGGCGATGCCGACCAGATTGATCACCGCGAAGCGGAGAATCAGGAGATACCGATGGATGCCGGAGACGGTCGTGGGAAAAGCCGCTTCGAGCCGAGCGCGCTGCGCTTCGATGGATCCGTCGTCACCGGAGCGGAGCGGCGTGATCGTGGTATGAGCGCCGTGCAAAGGGCTATGGGTTATATCAACGATGGTCGGCCTCGTGTTCTTTTGAAAAATGGAAAACAACACACTAACCAAGCATTAAGGATGATCTTGGCATGCTGTTTCTTAGGCTTTGGTGAAAAAATGAAGAAAAATTGTCTTTGTTTACGATCTATTAATTTCAATATGTTTGGGCGTAACTTCATGGTTTCACTCGAAAATTAACCTTTGTGAACACAGCATCATCATTGCGGGCGAATTTTATTTCCCGAAAGTCTGCTTTTTCTTTGGTCTCCGTGAATTCTGCCCCGTTGACAGAGTGTCGGCGCGACGACCACCATGATGGGCATCATCGTTATCGGCTTCAAATTCGGGGAGAGGGCACTATTCATGGACTATCACGGTATTCACGTCGCCCTGTGCACACCGTTTCGCGGCGGTGGCAAGGCGGTCGATCACCGTCGCCTGCGCGCCCTGGTCAACGATCAGATCCGCAACGGCATCCATGGCCTGATCCCGGGCGGCTCGACAGGGGAGTTCCCGGCCCTGACCAATGAGGAACGCCGCGCCGTCACCGACACCGTATGCGATGCGGCCAAGGGCCGGGTCCCGGTCACTGTCGGCGTCGGCGCCATGAGCACGGCCGAGGCGGTCGGCCTGGCGCGCCACGCTAAGAAGGCTGGTGCCGATGCGGTGATGGTGGTCGGTCCTTATTATGAAGAGCCCACCGAGGATGAACTACGCGACTACGTCGCCGCCATCGCCGGCGACGGCGGCTTGCCGGTGCTGCTGTACAACAACCCGGCCGGCACGGGATACAATCTGTCGACCCAATTCATTGCCGAGCTATCGCGCATGCCCGAAGTGGTGGCGATCAAGGACACCACCCATCAGGCGGCCCGTATCGAGGAAATCCGTCATCTTTGCGGCAAACGGGTCCAGATATTGAGCGGCCAGGACACCTTGCAATACGTCGGTTTCGTGTCCGGCGCCCGAGCGGCTGTCTGGGGTGCGCCCAATGCGGTTCCCGCCGCCTGTGCCGCGTTATTCGAGCGTATCGTCACGCGCGGTGATTTGATCGGCGGGCGAAAGCTGTGGGGCCGGCTCTATCCGGTCAACCGCTTCCTCGAAGCCGAGGGCTACGTCGCTTCGGTCAAGGCCGGGGCGCAAATTCGTGGCGTTGAGGTCGGGCCACCGCGACTGCCGATCAAGCCACTGGGCGACAAGCCCCGGGCCCGGCTTGCCAAGCTTATGGCACAGCTCGACAAGGCCATGGCATAGGACACCAAAGCCAGGCCTCGGGAGGCGGCAAAAGGGCGAGGAGTTGCTTCGCGGCTAGACAGTGGGGACTTCTTCCCCGACAATCACCGGCAATAAACGTGGTGGTGGTTTGCCGTCCTGTCGCGGTCGCGCGATTTTCCAGGGGGATTGGGACGACAAGCGCTAGCCGGGAAAAACTCGACTAATCAGACACGTAGTCCAGGGAGCGCTACGCATGACTGTTTTTATCAGCAATCGCCTGATCTTCATGGTTCTCACCATGGCGGTCTCGTCCTTCGTGGTCTTCGGAGTCATGGAGTTTACGCCGGGCAACGTCGCCAGCAAGACATTGGGGCCCTACGCCAGCGATGAGTCCAAGGAATATCTGTTTAAGAAACTGAACCTCGACGATCCGCTGTTGGTGCGCTACGGCCGCTGGATCGGCGTCCTGTCAGGAATTATCGAGGATCCGCTCGGCGATCCCGAACTCGATCTCGGATTCGACGACCCGCGCGGCCATCAGTACTTCGGCAACTTCGGTTATTCGACCCTGTACAAGGTGCCGGTCAACGACGTGCTGTGGAAGCGGCTGGGCAACACGGCGATCCTGGCCGGCATCGCCTTCGCCATCATTGTGCCGTTATCGATACTCTTTGGCGTGCTGTCGGGCATGCGCGAAGGCAGCCTGCTCGATCGCGGCTTGTCGCTGACCGGGATTACGCTGACATCGATTCCCGAGTTTGCCTCGGCCGTATTCCTGATGGCCATCTTCGTGGTGTGGCTGGGCTGGCTGCCGGGCACAAGCACCCTGGAAGTCACCCCGGAATGGCCGCTGGCCACCCACTATGTGCTGCCCGTCCTGGTGCTGGTGCTCTATGATTTCGGATACGTTGCCCGCATGGTGCGCGGCTCCATGGTCGAAGTCATGACCCGGCATTACATCCGCACCGCCATCCTCAAGGGTCTGCCCTACCGCACGGTAATCCTGCGCCACGCCCTGCGTAACGCCATGATCGCGCCGTTTACGGTGATCCTGTTGCAGTTTAACTGGTTGATCACCGGCGTGGTGGTCACCGAGGTGATTTTCGCCTACCCGGGGTTCGGCCGCATGCTCCTGGAGGCGGCGTTGTTTGGCGACATCACCCTGGTCGAGGCCGGGGCCGTATTCGCCGTGTTCGTGGCGGTGTTCACCCAACTCATCGGCGACATCGGGTACATGTTCCTGAACCCGCGAATTCGCTTTATTTAGGGGAGCGAAACCATGGCCGACAAAGCGACCAGCCTTAACGGCACGCCCGCCAACATGACACCCGGGGACTACGACGAACCCAACTACGCTCTCGAGGTCATTGTTGGCTTTTTTCGCAACCTCATCCGCTGGGCCTTGATGCTGCGGGAATCGCCAATTGCCATCATTGGCATCTGCCTCGTGACTTTCTGGGTGATGATCGCGATTTTCGCGCCACTGGTGACGAGCTTCGACCCCAATTCCAATGACTTCACCGCCCTGGCCGACCCGACGCCGACCTGGATACCATGGGCGGATGGCCATTGGTTAGGCACCGACCATCTGGGGCGCGACATGTGGGCGCGTCTTGTCTGGGGCGCACAAACCGTTTTGATCGTGGCGCCCACGGCTGTCTTCTGCGCCTATTTCGTGGGCTGCCTGATGGGCATGCTGGCGGGTTACATGGGCGGCTGGGTCGACATTCTGTTGAGCCGCGTCTCCGACATCATCCTGTCGTTTCCGGTGCTCATCCTCTACATCATTATTATCTCGGTCTGGGGTTCCTCGATGTTCAACATCGTCGTCGCGGTCACCCTGTCGGCGTCGCCGGGTATCGGGCGTATCGTGCGCGGCATGATTCTCGATCTGCGCAGCCACGAATATGTCGACGCCGCCAAGATAAGGGGCGAGAGCCCGTTCTATATCATGGTCGTCGAACTGCTGCCCAATGCGCGCGGGCCGTTGATCGTCGATGCCTGCGTGCGCACCGGTTACACCATTATTACCATCGGCGTTCTCGGCTTCCTTGGCCTCGGCCTGCCGCCGCCCGATCCGGACTGGGGCGGCATGGTCAAGGACACCACCGCCATGATGATCATATGGCCGCACATGTCGTTATTGCCCTGTGTCGCGATTTCATCCCTGGTCATCGGCTTCAATCTCCTAGCCGACGGCCTCCGTGAAATATCCATGCGCGACTAAAGGCAACAGGTAAATTTCCATGGCAAGCGACATGACCGACGACACCCCCGTCCTGCAAATTGAAAACTTGGGCATTTCCTATTTTGTGCGGGCTGGCGAAATCCCGGCGGTGCCCGACTTCTCGCTGACGCTCAGGCGCGGCGAAAGCTATGGGTTGGTGGGCGAATCCGGCTGCGGCAAGTCGACCGTTGCCATGGCCATCATGAATTATCTGGGCAGCAACGGCGCCATCGTTCGCGGCCGAATTTTGTTCGAAGGCCGCGACATGGCCGACTTCTCCGAAGAGGAGATGCGCCAGCTTCGCGGCTCGCGCATCGCCATGGTCTATCAGGAGCCCATGAGCGCGCTGAATCCCAGTCTGACCATCGGCCGCCAGCTTATGGAAGTTCCCATCTTCCATGAGAATGTGACCAATGAGGAAGCCTACACCCGCGCCATCGCACTGCTAGCCGACGTCAACATGCCCGACCCGGAATCGGTCATGAAACGCTATCCCCACCAGATTTCCGGTGGCCAGCAACAGCGTGTCGTCATCGCCATGGCGTTTCTCGCCAACCCGTCGCTGTTGCTGCTCGATGAGCCGACAACGGCGCTTGACGTGACCGTCGAGGCGACGGTCATCGACCTCATCGCCAACTTGCGCAAAAAGTACAACACCACCCTGATTTACATTTCCCACAATCTCGGCCTGATCGTGAAAGTCTGCGACAAGCTGGGGGTCATGTATTCCGGCGAGATGGTCGAGGAAGGCACCATTAATGAGGTCTTCAAGGAAACCAAGCATCCTTATACCTTTGGCCTGTTCGATTGCATTCCCTCGCTGACCGCCGACAAGCACGCCCGCGCCCTGGTGCCGATTCCCGGTCAGGTCTCATTGCCTCATGAGCGCCCGCCGGGCTGTGCCTTCGGGCCCCGCTGCCGCTATTTCGAGCCCGGCACCTGCGACGCCGGCACGATCAGCCTGGATACGGTCGGCGCCAACGGCCAACGGGTGCGCTGCCGGCGCTGGGAGTCGATCAGCCACGCGCCGGCGAAACCTGATGTCGAAGAGACCATGGGCCGCGAAGGCGTACCGACCGACGTGCTGCGCATTGAGGGCATGGACAAGTTTTATGAACTCCGTGATATCTCCCTCAAGGCGCTGATGTCGGGAACCTCACGGCGCTACATCAAGGCCAACGAGGACGTCAATTTTAGTGCCCGCGCGGGCCAGACCGTAGCCATCGTCGGCGAATCGGGCTGCGGCAAGTCGACCTTTGCCAAGGTTCTCACCGGCCTTGAGACGGCGACCAGGGGCGCCATTCAGTTCAACAATGAAAACATCGCCGTCATTCCCATCGAGAAGCGCGAGAACGACCTGATTCTCGCCATCCAGATGGTCTTCCAGAACCCGGACGGCACACTCAACCCGAGCCACAGTGTCGGCGGCGCCATTGGCAGGGTCATCAAGAAGTTCGGTCTCGCCACGAAACGCCGCGACATTAAGGCCCGGGTCGCCGAATTGCTCGACCTGGTACGCATGCCGGCCGAGTTCGCCGAGCGCAAGCCACGGCAGCTCTCCGGCGGCCAGAAGCAGCGCATAGCCGTGGCCCGCGCTTTTGCCGGCAATCCGTCCATGGTCATCGCCGACGAGCCGGTCTCGGCCCTCGACGTCTCGGTCCAGGCAGCGGTGATCAACCTGCTGATGGATGTCCAGCGCAAATACAACACGACCCTGCTGTTCATCAGCCACGACTTGAGCGTGGTGCGCTATCTGGCCGATCACGTGGTCGTCATGTATCTCGGCCAGGTCATGGAGAACGGCACCGCCGAGGAGATTTTCAGCCCGCCCTATCACCCCTATACCGAGGCCTTGCTGTCGGCAATTCCCATTCCCGACCCGGACATCAAGCAGACGCGGGTTCGTCTCCAGGGCGACATTCCCAGTTTCTTCGACCCGCCCAAGGGCTGCCGGTTTTCAACCCGCTGCCCCCGCCGGATCGGCGAAATTTGCGATACCACGCCGCCGCCGGACGTGGAGGCCTCGCCAGGGCACCTCATCAAGTGTCATATCCCGCTCGAGGAACTGCGCAAGACCGAGCCGATTTTCCAAACCGCGGCGGAATAATTACCCTTGCGTTGAACGCCGATTCAGGTTCAAAACGTCGGCCTGACCGGCCACTCCGAGCCGGACGGCGGAGAGACCATGACCCGTTATTCGATTTTCAGCCTGCTGCGAGGCGCTCGGGAGTACCACGAGAACTGGCCCCGCGCTTGGCGCGCGCCTGAACTCAAGGACGCCTACGACGTGGTCATCATTGGCGGCGGTGGCCACGGCCTCGCCACCGCCTACTACCTGGCGACCGAACACGGCATCACCAATGTGGTGGTCATCGAAAAGGGCTGGATCGGCGGCGGCAACACCGGGCGCAACACCACCATCGTGCGCTCCAACTACCTGTGGGACGAAAGCGCCGCAATTTACGAGAAATCCCTCAAGCTGTGGGAAGGCCTGTCGCAGGAGATCAACTACAACGTCATGTTCAGCCAGCGCGGCGTCATGAACCTGGCCCATAATCAGCACGACCTGCGCGAGCTGTCGCGCCGGGTCAACGCCAACCGCCTCAACGGCGTCGATTCGGAGATCCTCACCCCGGCGGAAATCAAAGCATTCTGCCCGATTATCAACATCGCGCCCACATCGCGCTATCCGGTGCTTGGCGCCTCACTGCAACGGCGCGGCGGCGTCGCCCGCCACGATGCGGTGGCCTGGGGTTTCGCCCGTGGCGCCGATGCCCGGGGCGTCGATATCATCCAGAACTGCGAGGTCACCGGCATTCGCCGCGAGGGCGGCCGGGTCACCGGTGTCGAGACCTCGAAAGGCTTTATCAAGACCGGAAAAGTGGCGTCGGCCACGGCCGGGCATTCCAGCGTCATTGCCGCCATGGTGGATTTGCGCCTGCCCATTGAGAGCCACCCGCTCCAGGCGCTGGTTTCCGAGCCCATCAAACCGGTGCTCGACACCGTCGTCATGTCGGGTTTGGTGCATGTCTATATCAGCCAGTCGGACCGCGGCGAGCTGGTCATGGGCGCCGGCATTGACCACCACCTGTCCTACGCCCAGCGCAGCGGCCTGCATACGGTGGAGGAGATGATGGCGTCGGTTATCGAGCTCATCCCCATCACCAGCCGCCTGCGCATGATGCGCCAGTGGGCCGGCATCGTCGATACCTGCCCCGACGCCAGCCCCCTGGTGTGCAAAACCCCGGTGGACGGCTTCTACGTCAACGGCGGCTGGGGCACTGGTGGGTTCAAGGCGACACCGGGCGCAGGCTGGGTCTACGCCTACACCATTGCCCGCGACCAGCCTCACGAGATCAACGCCCCGTTCAACCTGGAACGCTTCTCCACCGGCGCCCTGATCGACGAGCACGGCGCCGCCGCCGTGGCGCACTAGAGGGACGAGACGGCACCATGCTGTACATTCCCTGCCCCTGGTGTGGGCCCCGCGACGAAGTCGAATTTGCTTATGGCGGCGAAGCCCATATCGAGCGGCCCAAAACCCCGGCCAAGCTCGACGACGATGGCTGGCGCGAGTTTCTGTTCAACCGCACCAACACCAAGGGCCGCCACCGCGAGCGCTGGATGCACGCCAACGGCTGCCGGCGCTGGTTCAACATCGAGCGCGACACGGTGTCCCACGAGATCATCGCGGTCTACGAGATGGGCAAGAAACCGCCCAAGGCCGCCGAATGACCCCGGAGGGCAGGTCGTGACAAACCAGAGCCAACGCCTGGCCGAGGGCGGTCGCATTGACCGCGACCAGAGCCTCGCCTTCACCTTGAATGGCCAGCGCTACATCGGCCACCTGGGCGACACCCTGGCCTCGGCGCTGCTCGCCAACGGCGTCACGCTGGTCGGGCGCAGTTTTAAATATCACCGGCCCCGGGGCATCCTCAGCGCCGGCGCCGAGGAACCCAACGCCCTAATCCAGCTGGGCAGCGGCGCCCGCACCGAGCCCAATCTCCGGGCGACCCAGGTCGAGCTCTACGACGGCCTCGAGGCCACCAGCGTCAACTGCTGGCCAAGCCTCGATCTGGATGTCGGCGTGGTCAACAGCTGGATTTCGCGCCTGCTGCCCGCCGGCTTCTACTACAAGACCTTCATGTGGCCCGCCTCCATGTGGATGCAGTACGAGCACGTCATCCGCCACGCCGCCGGCCTCGGCCGAGCGCCCGAGGCCAAGGACCCGGACCGCTACGACCACCGCCACATCCATTGCGACGTGCTGGTCGCTGGCGGCGGACCCGCCGGCCTGGCCGCCGCCCTGGCCGCGGGATGCAGTGGCGCCCGGGTTATCATCGCCGACGAGCAATCCGAGATGGGCGGCGCCCTGCTTGGCGCCCGCGATGAGATTGCTGGCGCTCCAGCCGCCGAATGGGTCGCCGCGACGCTTGCCGAACTGGCGGCCATGGACGACGTCCGCCTGCTGCCCCGCGCCACGGTGTTCGGCTACTACGACCACAATCATCTGGGCATCGCCGAGCGGGTCACCGATCACCTGGGACCCACGGCGCCCGGCGAGTTGCCGCGCCAGCGCCTGTGGAAAGTGCGGGCCAAGCAGGTCGTCCTGGCCGCCGGCGCTCATGAGCGTCCGCTGGTGTTCGCCAACAACGACCGGCCCGGCGTCATGCTGGCCGCCGCCGCGCGCACCTACGTCAACCGCTACGGGGTTAAACCGGGCAATCGGGCGGTGGTGGTGACCAACAACGACAGCGCCTACGAAGTCGCCATGGACCTGGCTGCCAGCGGCGTCGTCATCGCCGCCCTCGCCGATCTGCGGCCGAACCCGACCGGGCCGATGGTCGACCGGGCGCGTCGACAGGGCATCGAAATCCTGTCCGGCCGGGCCATTGTCGATGTGCAGGGCGGCCGCCGCATCGAGGCGGTCGAAGTCGGCCAGATCAACGACGACGCCAGCGCCGTCATCGGCACGCCACGCCGTATTCCCTGCGATCTGGTCTGTATGTCCGGCGGCTGGAACCCGGCGGTTCATCTGTTTTCCCAGTCCCGCGGCAAGCTCCGTTTCGACTCCGATCTGGCCTGCTTCCTGCCGGAATCGTCGATCCAGGCGGTGCGTTCGGCCGGCGCCTGCAATGGCGAGGCCAGGCTCGAGATTGCCTCGACCAGGGCTTTGCCGCCGGCGCTGAAGCCGCCAAGGCGGCAGGCCACCGTCGCGCCAAAGCGCCCAAGACACCGGCGACAATCGATAGCGACAGCGCTCCGATCCGCGCCGTCTGGCAGGTTCCCGGCACCCCGGCGCGGGCCCGGGGCGACAAGCATTTCGTCGATATCCAGAACGACGTCACCGCCGCCGACCTCGCCCTGGCGTCGCGCGAGGGCTACCAATCCATCGAGCATCTCAAGCGCTACACCACCACCGGCATGGGCACCGACCAGGGCAAGACCAGCAACGTCAACGCTCTGGCGATCCTGGCCCAGACCACCGGCGAAGCGGTCGGCGCCACGGGCACCACCACCTTCCGCCCGCCCTATACCCCGGTGGGCTACGGCATGCTTGGTGGGCGCAACGTCGATCACCTGTTCGACCCGGTGCGCCGCACCGCCCTCCATGACTGGCACGCGTCCGTGGGCGCGGTGTTCGAGGATGTCGGCCCGTGGAAGCGGCCGTGGTACTACCCGCGCGGCGGCGAGACCATGGCCGAGGCGGTCAACCGGGAATGCCTGGCGGTGCGCCGTGGCCTCGGCATCATGGACGCCTCGACCCTCGGCAAGATCGATATTCAGGGCCCCGACGCCTGCGAATTTCTCAACCGCATCTACACCAACGCCTGGGACAACCTGGCTTTCGGCGGCAGCCGCTACGGCTTCATGCTGGGCGACGACGGAATGGTGTTCGACGACGGCGTGACCTCGCGGCTCGGCGACAACCACTACCTCATGACCACCACCACCGGCGGCGCGGCCCGGGTCATGGCCTGGCTCGAAGAGTGGTCGCAGACGGAATGGCCCCGGCTCAAGGTCTATTTCACCTCGGTAACCACGCAATACTCGGTGGCCGCGATCCAGGGACCACGGGCCCGCGACCTGATGGCCGATCTGTGCAGTGATATCGATTTGTCGCGTGACGCCTTTCCCTTTATGTCGTGGCGCGACGGCACCGTGGCCGGCATTCCGGCACGGGTCATCCGGGTGAGTTTTTCCGGCGAGCTGTCCTACGAGATCAACGTCGCCTCGACGTACGCCACGGCGCTGTGGCAGGCCCTGATGACCGCCGGCGCCAAGTACGACATCACGCCATACGGCACCGAGGCCATGCATATCCTGCGCGCCGAGAAGGGCTTCGTGGTGGTCGGCCACGACACCGACGGCACGGTAACGCCGGGCGATCTGGGCATGGACTGGATCGTCTCGAAAAAGAAGAAAGACTTCATCGGCAAGCGCGCCCTGAGCCGGCCCGATACCCTGCGCGATGACCGCAAGCAGTTGGTCGGCCTGTTGACCGAGAACCCCGAGACGGTGGTGCCCGAGGGCGCGCAGATCGTCTCCGAAGTCTGGCCCAAGCCGCCCATGCCCATGGAAGGCTTTGTCACGTCGAGCTATTGGAGCGCGGCCCTGGGCCACTCCATCGCCATGGCCATGCTCGAGGGCGGTCATGGGCGCCATGGCGAGATGGTCAATATTTCGCTGCAAGATCGCATCGTTCGTGCCAAGGTCACCGCGCCGCAGTTCTACGACCTCGACGGGGAGAAAATTCGTGCCTGAAGCCTACCAACGCCAGGGGGTGCTCGATCACCACCACCTGGAAGCCCGCATGAGCGACAGCCGGGGCGATGCCGGCATCGCCCTCTGTGAGCGTCGTTTCCGGGCCAAGATCAACCTGCGGGGCAAGCCGGCCAAGCCGTTCCTCGATGCGGTCACCGGCGCCCTTGGCGTGACACCGCCGAAGACGCCCAACACCACGGACGCGGCCAAGGACGTGACGGTCCTATGGCTCGGCCCGGACGAATGGCTGGTGGTCGGCCCGCCCGATCGTGAGGACGCTCTCGCCGCCGGCCTGCGCGCCGCCCTGGACGGCCGGCATTATGCCGTTACCGACGTCACCGAAGGCCGCACCATCATCGGGCTTAGCGGCCCCCACGCCCGCGACGTGCTTATGAAGGGCTGCCCCATCGATATCCATCCCCGCGAATTCAAGGCCGGCGAGTGCGCTCAAAGCACCCTGGCCAAGGCGAACATCATTTTGCACCAGACATCGGACGACCCGAGTTACGACATTTACGTGGAACGCAGCTTTGCCAGCTACCTGTGGGACTGGCTCGAGGACGCATCCCTGGAATACGGTCTTGCAGTGGTACGCGGATGACAGTCCACGGTTCCTCCAAGGCGCGCTTTTCCGCCATTCGTGAGGCGTTTGAATCTAATCTGGAAGGCGGCCTTGACCAAGGTGCCGCCTTCGCCGTGGTTTACCAGGGCCATGTGGTGGTCGATTTATGGGGCGGTTATGCCGACGAAGCCGGTGAGACGCCGTGGACGCGCGATACCCTGACCAATGTGTGGTCTACGACAAAGGGCGTCGCGTCGCTCGCCATCGCCATGCTGGTCGACTGCGACGCGCTCGACTACGAAGCTCCGGTGGCTGAGTACTGGCCCGAATTCGCCGCCAATGGCAAACAGGACGTCACCCTCGGCTGCCTGATGTCCCACCAGGCCGGCCTGCCCGGCAGCGACCAGCCCATGACCATGGAGGACATATACAACTGGCACCCTTTCGCCGACAGTCTCGGCGCCATGGCGCCTATGTGGCCGCCGGGCAGCGCCGCCGCCTACCACCCGATCAGCCACGGCCATCTCGCCGGCGAGGTGCTGCGGCGCGTCGACGGCCGCACCATGGGCGCCTTCGTTGCCGAGGAAATCGCCGGGCCCCTGGGCATTGACTTTTTCATCGGTCTGCCCGCGGCCCAGGATAACCGCGCCAGCGAGATTATCGTCGGTCCCGGCACCACGGATCCCATCGCCGAGGCGGAGGACCGGCCTTTGGCGCGGGTCGGTTACCTCAATCCCCGGTTCCCGGTGGATATCCCCAACCAACGCGCTTGGCGCGCCGCCGAAATCCCCGCCGCCAACGGCTTTGGCGACGCGATCGGTCTGGCGAAGCTCTACGGCGCTCTTGCCCAGGGCGGCGTACTCGACCGCGTTCGCCTGCTCGGGCGCGGCGCCCTGGCTGCTGCTACGGAGGAGCGCTTCCGCGGCAATGAGGCCGGATTCGACCGGCCCATGGCCTTCGCCGCCGGTTTCATGCTCAACGTCGATCACGAATTCGGGCCGTCCGACATCGCCTTCGGCCACAGCGGCTGGGGCGGCTCCTTTGCCTACGCCGACCCGGACGCCGGCCTCGGCGTGGCCTATGTGATGAATCGCATGCTCGGCTTTGGCGACCGACCCGACCCGCGCCGCCTCAACCTGCTCAACGCTCTCAACAGCGCGCTTTAAGTGGCACCCGGCACCGGGGTGTAGCCGAAGGTAGCCATATTCCGCACCGCATCTTCGCCGCCCAGAGCCGCGATCTTGTCGGCCTGATCGGCAAAGGCCCGGGCGTTGACCGCGTCGGGATCGACCACGGCGCGCAGGGCTACCTCGCATTCGGCGCGGACATCGGCGTGGTCAGGACTCGTTCCCAGGTCCGATAGCTCGTCCGGATCAGCGTCGAGATTGAAAAGTTGAGGGTCGTAGCCGGCGTAGTGGATGTATTTCCATTGGCCGTGGCGGATCATGAAGAAGCCGGTGATCGAGGCGCCGTCGTGGTACTCGCTGAGCACCGTGCGCTCGGGCCGATAACCGCCGGCCATGCGGACCAGGGAATCGCCGGGCAAGGTCTGCTCATGGTCATTCAAGGTGGCGCCGACGCCCTCGACCGCCGTGGGGTAGATATCGACCAGGGAGACCGGCGCATCAACGGTTTGGCCGGCCGGGACGCCGGGGCCGCTGACAATCATGGGTATGCCGACCGAGTCCTCAAACATGTAGGACTTCGCCCATAGGCCGTGATTGCCGATCATGTCGCCGTGGTCCGAGGTATAGATCACCGTGGTCTCGTCGCTCAGCCCGGCCTCTCCAAGGGCGCCGAGCACCGCGCCGACATTGTCGTCGAGGAACGTGGTCAGGCCGTAGTAGCCGGCCCGCGCCTGGCGCATGCGCTGGTCATTGAAATGGTCCTGGTAGTTCATGCTGGCCGCCAGCGCCGCCACCACCGGATGGTCGTGGCGGGCATGGGCGTCAATCGGCGTGTCCATCTCATCGGGCGGATAGAGGGCGTGAAACTCGACCGGCGCGATGAGGGGAAAGTGCGGGCTGACGAAAGACACGAACAGCACCCAGGGCTTGTCCGCATGGCGCGGGGTTTCATCCCGCAACCAGGCACAGGCGCCGTCGCGGATATTGCGGTCGTAGGCGGTGTATGTGGTCTCGCCGGCCCCGGTTTCGGCGGCATATTCCGGGGTGTCCTGATCGACCGTCGGCGTGCCGCGCAACAAGGCGGTGACCCAGCCGACGCCATTGAGCAGGTGCATGGGCAGGATTTCTTCGTCAAAGCCGTTGGGGTCGTTGGTGTCGCGGTAATGGAGCTTGCCAATGGATACCACACGATGACCGTCGGCCATGAGCCGGTGGCCCCAGCTCGGCACCTGGCCGGTATAGGGCTCGGCGCTGCTCCAGCAGCCGGTCTGGTGAACATAACGGCCGGTCGCCAGGCTGGCCCGGGCCGGCACGCAGATTGGCGAATTGGTATAGGCGCTGGTGAAGCGGGTGCCCCGTGCCGCCAGGGCGTCGAGGTGCGGCGTCTTGACCAGGGGGTGGCCCGAGCAACCCATGGCCCGCGGTGTGTGCTCGTCGGAACACAGGATGAGAACGTTGTTGCCGGCCATGGCGCGCCTCCAGTTACACGCCGGTCCGCCTATACAAAGGCGTCGGGTACGGCGTCCTTCTTTTGCTTGATGAAGGCATTGAGCGCTTCGTCGATGGCCGGGTCAAGGGCCGGCGCCTGGTAGTCGGCGAGAATGCGCTTGTAGACCCCGTTGGCGCGCTGATAGGCGTCTTGCGAGCCGTCTTCCTCCCACTGCTCCATGGAGTTGTTGTCGGCGATGGAGGAACGGTAGAAGGCGGTCTTGAAATTGGCCTGGGTATGGGCGCAGCCCAGGTAGTGACTGCCCGGCCCGACCTCGCGCACCGCGTCCATGGCCTGGCCATTCTCGCTCAAATCGACGCCGCCGGCGAGTACCTGCATCATACCAAGCTGGTCCGCGTCCATGACGAACTTCTCGTAGCTTGAGACCAGCCCGCCTTCGAGCCAGCCCGCCGCGTGAAGCATGAAATTGACCCCGGCAAGCAGGCCGGGCAGCAGGGTCTGGGCGCTCTCGTAAGCGGCCTGAGCGTCGGGCAGCTTGGAGCCGCAGAGCGAGCCGCCGGAACGGAACGGCACCCGCAGACGACGCGCCAGCTGGGCGGCCGCAAGGGTCACCAGGGTGGGCTCGGGCGTGCCGAAGGTCGGGGCGCCGGACTGCATGGAAATCGACGACGCGAAGGTGCCGAACACCACCGGCGCACCGGGCCGCACGAGCTGGGTGAAGGCCATGCCCGACATGGCCTCGGCGAGCACCTGGGCCAAGGTTCCGGCCACGGTCACCGGGCTCATGGCGCCGGCCAGAATAAACGGCGAGATGACGCAGGCCTGGCCCGCCCGGGCATAAACTTTAAGGGCGCCGAGCATGGTGGCGTCCCATACCATGGGCGAATTGGCGTTGATCAGGTTGATCAGCACGCAATTTTCATCAACGAAGTCGCTGCCGAACACCAGCTTGGCCATGGCAACCGAGTCCGCGGCCCGCTCAGGCGCGGTGACTGAACCCATGAATGGTTTGTCCGAATAGCGGATATGGCTGTATACCATGTCGAGATGGCGCTTGTTGACCGCGATATCGACCGGCTCGCAAACCGTGCCGCCGGAATGGTGCATGGCCGGCGTCATGTAAGCGAGCTTCACGAAATTGCGGAAATCCTCGATGGTGGCATAGCGCCGGCCGCCGTCGATATCGCGCACGAAGGGTGGCCCATAGACCGGTGCGAATACCGTGGCGTCGCCGCCGATCTGGACGTTGCGCTCGGGATTGCGGGCGAATTGGGTAAAGCACTCGGGCGCGGTGGCGATCAGCGAGCGGGCGAGGCCGCGGGGCAGGCGCACGCGGGTGCCCTGGACATCGGCGCCGGCGTCCTGCCACAGGGCCAGGGCCTCGGCGTCGTCGTGAAACTCGATGCCGACCTCTTCGAGGATGGTCTCGGCATTGGCCTCGATGATTTCGAGGCCCTCCTCCGACATCACCTCGGTGACCGGAAAGCGGCGCATGATCTGAGGCAGGTGCACAATCGTCGTACGGCTGCGTGCTTCCCGTCGCGCGGTTCTGCCGCCACTTCGTTCGCGGCGACGTGCTGTTGCCTGTTCAGCCATACGAAAACCCTCCTGCACCGGTCAATTTTTGACCCTGAATTGTAATACATCGCGGCGGCCGAAATGTTCTGGCCACGCCCCATAAACGTCGGGCGGCGACGCTTTATGCGCCGCCGCCCGAGAACGGTTATGGTTGCGCCTGACGGTTATCTAAGGCCGCGCACCACCCGGTCAATGTCGCCGCGCCCTATTCCCAGGTCGTTGAGCGTGCGGGAATCGAGCCGGCCAAGCTGGCACCGGGAAACCGAGCGGTTGCGCCAGCGGCGGATTCTGCTGAACAGACGGGTCATGTCAGGCGCTCTCTGGTCCGAATTCAGCGCGGGTGGCCGATGACGCAATCGACGTCATGGCGTGAAATACCGATGTCGCGCAGCATGTGCGCATCGAGGCGGGCGAGCCGGCCCTGGTAGAAGGTCTTGTCGCGCCACCGGCGAATGGTCTTGAGAATGGGGTTCATGATCTTGGTCCTTGGTGAATTCTTGGGGGTGGAACCTTGGGGGGATGCGTTGTTCGTTGAAGCCCAAATAGGCTCGCGCAGGCCTTGTCACAAGTGTTCGAAATGCGCGGCAGATATGCGGAAATCGCATAGGCGCTCACAGCCTCAGACGACTTGCCAGACGCCCCCGGAGTGACCATGCTGCCAACCCTGGGGCGCACCCGGAGGACGGCCCATGCCCGCGACGATCTTTACCGATGATGTTCGCTTCCAACCCTATTGGTGGGACGCCGCGCCGTGCCTCGACGAAACCCCGCCGGCACTGCCCGTCGAGGCCGACGTGGTGGTGGTCGGGGCCGGCTACACCGGGCTGTCGGCGGCTCTGACCCTGGCCCGTGGCGGCCGCCATGTAGTGGTGCTCGACGCCAACGCCCTGGGCGAAGGCGCCAGTTCGCGCAACGCCGGCTTCGTCGGCCGCACCTTCACCCTCGGTTTCACCGAACTATGCGAAAAGGCGGGGCTTGATGCCGCCATCGCCGTCTATCGCCACGGCGACCATGCCTTCGACTACGTCGCCCATCTGATCGAGAGTGAGCAGATCCATTGCCTGTTCTCCCGCACCGGACGCTTCACCGGCGCCAATACCCCCGGCCACTACGATGACATGGCCCGCGACACCAAGGCATTGCGCAAACATCTCGGAACCGAGGTGGAAATGGTGCCCCGCAGCGAGCAGCACCGCGAGATCGGCGTCGATTCCTTCCATGGCGGTCAGCTCATGCTCGGCGATGCCGGCCTGCACCCGGCCATGTTCCACCAGGGCCTGCTCGACCGTGTCCGTGGCGCCGGGGCGACCGTTGCCGGCCATACGGCCATGACCGGTATCGTCCGCGATGGCGATGATTTTACGGTGGCGACGCCGCGCGGCGTCATAAAGACCAGCCATGTGGTCATCGCCACCAACGGCCAGACCGGCGCCGTCACCCCGTGGTTCCGCCGCCGGCTGGTCTCCGTCGGCGCCTATGCTGTTGCCACCGAGCCCCAGCCTCCCGAGGTCATGGCGCAAATCTTCCCATCGGGGCGGTTGACCATCGACAGTGGAAAAATGAAGTTTTTCTGCCGCCCTTCGCCCGACGGCACGCGCATTCTGTTTGGTGGCCGCGCCTTTTTTGGCGGCGACAACTATCGGGCCACGGCAACCGGCTTGCAGCGGGCCATGGTCCGACGGTTTCCCATGCTCGAGGGGGTCCGGCTCAGTCACGGCTGGGGCGGCCGGGTGGCCTTCAGCTTCGACCGCCTGCCTCACCACGGCAGTCACGACGGCATGCACTATGCCATGGGTTATTGCGGCGCCGGCCTGCCCAAGGGTACTTATCTCGGTCACAAGACCGCGCTCGACATCCTTGGCGAGAAGGATACGGCAACGCCATTTACCGACACGCCGTTCCCGACCCTGCCGTTCTACACCGGCTGGCCCTGGTTCGTGCCGGCCTTGTCGGTCTACTACTTGCTCCGCGACCGCCTGGAGCGCTAACCCGGAGACCTCCTATGTCCGACAGTATTTTCACCGACGACGTCAAGTTCGAACCCTATTGGTGGGAGGCCGCGCCGCGACCCCGGGAAACTCCGCCGGCGCAACCCGAACGCACCGATGTGGCCGTGGTCGGCTCGGGCTTTTCCGGGCTGTCGGCGGCCCTGACCTGCGCCCGTGGCGGCCGCCACGTCACCGTGTTCGAGGCCGGCGACGTGGGCCAGGGGGCAAGCTCGCGCAACGGCGGCATGTGCGGCAGCGGTCTCAAGGTCGGCTTTACCGACCTCGCCGCGAAAATCGGCCTCAAGGACGCGATTGCGTTCTATCGCGACGGCCAGGTCGCGCTCGATTACCTCGAGCACCTCATCGAAAGTGAGCAGATTCATTGCCATTTCTCACGCATGGGCCACTTTTCCGGCGCCCATGTGCCGGGCCACTACGAGGCCATGGCACGCAACACCGAGGCCCTGGTTAAACATCTCGGCGTCGAGTCGGTGATGATTCCCAGAGCTGAACAGCACAAGGAGATCGGCACTGACCGTTATTACGGCGGCGTCGTCGCACCCCATGAA
>JAYGEF010000487.1:0-4371 GCA_046582535.1 Alphaproteobacteria bacterium | reverse complement strand
GAGCGCGCCCAGGTGGCGGCCGGCGACCTGGTTGTGGTACTTGGCGCCGCCGGCGGCGTCGGCCTGGCCTGCGTACAGATTTCCAAGCAACTTGGCGCCACGGTGATCGCGGTGTCGTCGTCGGACGACAAGCTGGAGCGGCTCAAGGCCCTCGGCGCCGATCATGGCGTCAACAGCGCGACCCACGATTTCAGCCGCGAGGTCTGGCGGATCTCCGGCAAGCGCGGCGCCGACGTGGCGGTCAACTACATTGGCGGCGACACCTGGACGCCGACGCTGCGCTGCCTCGGCATGGGCGGCCGGCTGGTGACCTGCGGCGCTTCCGCCGGCTTCGACCCGCAAACCGATATCCGCTATATCTGGCGCCGCGAGCTCAACATCATGGGCAGCGACGGCTGGACGCCCGACGGCATCCGCTGGCTGCTCGCCCAGGTCGAGAGCGGCGCCATCGAAGCGGTCATCGACTCGACCCATCCCTTAAGCGAAATTCAGGCCGCCGAGACGCGGCTCGAATCCCGTCAATCCTTTGGCAAGGTAATACTCCACCCATGAAAGAAAACGTCGATATCGACCCTGATCGCCTGTGGCGTGGCTGGCAAAAACACACACCCTTCGAGAGCGTCGTGTCGATGGAGCTCGAGGCCCACGACAAAGAGGCCGGCACCGCCACCATCCGCCTGCCCTACAAGCCCGAATACCGGCGCTCGGACGAGCCGCCGACCGGCTACCATGGCGGCGTCATCGCTACCCTGATCGATGTCGCCGGTGATTTCGTGACCGCTATCAAGAACAACTCCGGTGGCGTGCCGACTATCAATCTCGCTATCGATTACCTGCGCTCGTCCGACGAGACCGATCTCCTCGCCCATGCCCGGGTGCGGCGCTCGGGACGCACCATCGCCGTGATCGATATCGATGTCGAGGAGCCCGGCGGCCGGTTGATCGCCGTGGGCCGCGGCACCTACAGCACCAGGACCAGTTGATAGCCGGGCGTGGCATGACTCGGCACTTCCCCTTCATGCAGGTTGACGCCTTTACCCGGCGTCGCCTGGAGGGCAATCCCTGCGCCGTGGTGTTCGATGCCGACGGCCTCGACGACGCCACCATGCTGGCCATCGCCCGGGAAATGAATTTGGCCGAGACCAGCTTCGTGCTCAGTCCCCGGAAATCGGATTTTCGCGCCCGCTATTTCACCCTCGACGGCGAGATTCCCCTGGCCGGCCATCCGACGGTGGCCACGGTCCACGCCCTGATTGAATCCGGTCAGTTGGTCATGGGCGACGGCCCCAGGACCATATCCCTGGAGATCGGCGCCGGGGTCATCGACGTTGATGTGGAAATTGAGGACACCACCCGGGTGACCATGACCCAGATGAAGCCCCAATTTCTCGACACCGTCGCCCTCGACATGGTTCTGGAAACCCTCGGCCTCGAAGCGGCGGACCTGATCCCGGATGTTCCCCTGCAGGTGGTCAGCACCGGCACGCCCCAGCTCATGGTGCCGGCAGTCAGCCTCGACGTCCTGCGCCGGGCCCGGCCTAATCTCGAAGCGCTCAGCCGCCTCAAGCGCGGCACCGAGGCGACCTGCGTCCATCTGTTCTGCCGCCAGGGCGCCACCGACGACGGCGACACCTTCGCCCGCGACTTCGATGCCCCGCCGGAAATCATCGAGGACCCGTTCACCGGCTCGGCCACCGGCGGCATGGCCGCCTACCTGTGGCACTACGGCCTGATTGACGAGCCCGCGTTCATCGCCCAGCAGGGCCACTGGTTAGGCCGGCCGGGCAATGCCTTCGTCGAGGTGGTCGGCCCCCGCGATGACATCGAAACCGTGCGGGTCGGCGGCTATGCGGTGACCACCATTGCCGGCGAGCTGATTATCTAGCTCAATTTCGAACTCAATGAGACGTTGGAGGTATTGCTTGGAAGTCCTGTTCGGCTTCGTCGTGGCGGTCTTCGCCCTAGCCGGCAGACCCGGCCCGGCGACCCTGAGTCTCGCCGCCACAGGCGCCGCCTATGGTCCGCGCCGGGGTCTCGGTTATATGGCCGGAATTACCACCGGTCTGGCCCTGGTCATGACCATCATCGCCACCGGCGTGGCGGGGGTTCTGCTGGCCTTGCCCGGCGCCGCGCCCATCGTGACCACCGTGGCCGGCGGGTACATACTCTATCTCGCCTACCGCATTGCCACGGCGCCGCCGTTGGCCGAGGCCAGCGGGGAGCATTCACCGCCGTCGTTTGTCGCCGGCGTGTTGCTGTCCCTGGTCAATCCCAAGGCCTATGCCGCCATGGCGGCGCTGTTCTCCGGCTTTGTCCTGGTCGACGAGGGCCCGCTCCTGGACGCGGTGCTCAAGGGCGTAACGATCATAACGATCGTCATCACGGTCAATTTCGCATGGCTCTTCATTGGCGCGGCGCTCACCCGGTTCGCCCGCGAGCCCGCATGAACCGCGCTATCAACGTGACATTCGCCGTGCTTCTCGTCGTCTCCGTGGTCTTCGCGGTGCTATTCTGAGCCCTACTCCCTGAACACCACCACGGCGCCCTCGGCCTCGACCCACAGGCCGCCGTCGGCGCCCTGAGTGACCGGCACGCCGTTGCCCTTGAGCAAATCCTCCAGGGCCGCGATGTCGGCGACGGTGAATTCGACCGCCGCGACCCAGGGCAGGGCCGCTGGCGTCACGCCGGGGTAGCGCGAGCCAAGGGTCGTCTGGTCGATGAGTTCCACCCAACCGGCCGCCAGACAGAAACAGTCACCCTCCGCGCCGCCATCAAGCAGCGCGGCAATGCGGTCCCGCGAGGCGGCCACATCGGCGACGCAGAGGGTCACGCCGGCAAGACCGGTGACGCCGTTGGGATGGCTCAGCAGGTCGGGCTGCCACAGCACGTCGCGGCTGAGGTGTTGGATGAAAAACATGTCGCCGTCGGGAAAGGCCTCGCCGTCGAGTTGGACGATACGGAAGCTGCCTTCCTTGGCGCCGTCACCGAAGGGCACGTCGCGAGTAAAATCGTAGGGCGTGGCGACGCCGTCGATGCGGGCGTCGAGGGCGCGGGCCAGGCCATGACCGTCGGCGCTGCCCAGGGCGATCAGGTGAAGCCCGGCATAGCGGTCGAGCCGTTCAATCAAATGGTCGTGGTAGAGCGCCGCATCGGTAATGCCGATGAGTTCGAAGTAGCCGCGCTTGAACATGGCGCAGTGATTGCCCGTGCCCCAGGGGCCGTAGGCGCCGTCGGCGCCGACGGGCCCGGCGTGAAAGCTCTTGGGCGTCAGCAGAAAGCCGAGACGCTCAAACACCACCCGGGCGCGGTCCAGGTCGGTCGTCGCCAGTCCTATATGGTCGAGATCAACATCAATCACTTTTTACTCTCCTGGCCAAGTTCCTTACCAAACAATTCCTCGGCCATATGCTTGACCATCAGCCGGTCAACCTTGCCGGCGCCGTTGAGCGGCAATGCGTCAACCACTTCGACCCGGCGCGGGTGGGCATAGGCCGGTCCGTTCTCGAGGCAGAACGCCTTGATGGTGGCCTCGTCGAGGCCGGCCGCCGGCGGCGCGGCGACGAGGGCCACCGGGGCATGACCCTTGACCGCGTGATCGAGCGCCACCACCGAGGCGTCAGCCACATGGGGATGGCGCAGGATCAGGTCCTCAACTTCCTTGGGATAGATGTTCTCGCCGCCGCAGTTGAACATATCGTCGTCGCGGCCCTTGAAGAAATAGAAGCCATCGTCATCGCAAGCGAACATATCGCCGGTCTTGAGCCAGCCCTCGACAATGCGCTCGGCGTTGACTTCGGGACGCTTGTAATAGCCTGGGGTGACGCCGGGATTGCGCACCCACAACTCGCCGTAGTGGGGGTCTTCGCGGCCGTCCGCGCCAACCAGCTTGACCTCGCCCTCGGGCCACGCCACGCCGCAGCTTCCCACCGGCGTCGGCCGGCCGTCGATGGGCGCGCCGATGGGCACTGGTCCACCCTCGGTCAGACCATAAGATTCGCCGACCGCGACGCCGAAGGTGGCCTCGACGTCGTTCATGAGTTCCGGCTGTACCGGGGCCGAGCCCAGGGAGAGCGCCTGGAGTGCCGACAGATCGAGGCTGTCGATGAGATCGCGGTGCTGCAGCAATAGGGTAAACACCGCCGGCACCCCGCCGGCATTGGTGCATTTGTAGTCGCTCAGGGCCTGGAGAAACTGCCGCGGCTCGAAGTCGGGCAGGATAACCACGGAGCCGCCCACATGGAGCAGCGGCTTGAAGGCCCCGGCCATGGCGTTCTTGTGATACATGGGCACCGCCGCCAGGGCCCGATTTTCCGACTTCTCGGGCCAGTACTGCTGGCCGCAGCGAATCCCCCAAAGCTGACCCGCATGGGT
>JAYGEF010000470.1:0-7876 GCA_046582535.1 Alphaproteobacteria bacterium | reverse complement strand
CCCAGGGATTTGGAAATCTTCTGGCCTTCGTTGGTCCACCAGCCGTGTGCATAGATACGCTTGGGCGGCTCCAGCCCGGCGGCCATGAGGAACGCCGGCCAGTAGACCGCGTGGAAGCGCAGGATATCCTTGCCCACCATGTGCACGTCGCACGGCCAGTACTTGCCGAAGTCCTCGCAGGCCGTGTCTGGATAACCTGCCGCCGTGATGTAGTTGGTCAGGGCGTCGATCCACACGTACATCACATGATCCGGGTCGTCGGGCACCGGGATGCCCCACTTGAAGCTGGTCCGCGACACCGAAAGATCGAGCAACCCGCCCTTGACGAAGCTCATCACCTCGTTGCGCCGCGATGCGGGCATGACCGAGTCCGGGTTGCTCTCGTAATATTCGATCAACCGGTCCTGCCAGGCGGAAAGCCTGAAAAAATAGCTCGGCTCCTCGACCCATTCAACCGGTGCGCCGGTGGGCGCGATGCCGTCAACCAGTTCGGATTCCGCATAGAACGCCTCGTCGCGCACGGAATACCAACCAGCATAGGTGCCGAGATAGATTTCGTCGCGCTTGACCAGTTCGCGCCACAACTGCTGCACCGAGGCGACGTGGCGGTCTTCGGTGGTGCGGATGAAGTCGTCGTTGGTGAAGCCCATGGGGCCGCGCAAATCGCGGAAACGCTGGGATACCCGATTGACGAAGTCCTGGGGCGCCTCACCGGCAGCCTGGGCGGCTATCTCCACCTTCTGGCCGTGTTCGTCCGTGCCGGTGAGGAATTTCACGTCGTATCCGTCAAGCCGCATGAACCGCGCCAACGCGTCGCAGGCCACGGTGGTATAGACGTGGCCGATGTGCGGTGAATCGTTGACGTAGTAGATCGGCGTGGTGACGTAATATGTGGGCGCGGACATTCCGGGCTCCCGACAGGAGATTAGTTACGGGCAGTGGCCTCAAGCGTATTGAAGACGCTGATCACGACCTGCTTGCGGTCGAGATTGATACGCTCCACGTCGGCTACGAGGCGGCCCGTCTTTTCCCACACCTCGGTCCATTGTTCAAGGCTGGCGCGGCCCAGCAGGCGCTCGACCACCGCCGCCTCCCCGGCCATAACCTCTTCGGGCGCGGTGCCATGGGCCCCTGTGCGCACCATGCGGACCAGCCATTGGCTAAGCAATTCCATCAATGTGGCGAAGGCATCGCGGGCATTGGCCCGGGCCATGCGGTCACCCAGGGCATGAAGCGCCGACACATCGAGACCGTCCACGGCGGACAGCATCTCGATCATTTCGCCATAGAGCGCCAGGCCGCCGGCGTCGGCCAGACGCAGGGCCCGGCCCGGGCTGCCTTCGGCCAAACGAGCCAGGGCCGCCGCTTCGCCAGGGGCCAGTTCAGGCCTGTAGCGCTCGACGAATTCCACGACTTGGGTTTCCGCGAGCGGCTGCATGTTGAGACGGCGACAGCGTGACCGAATTGTCGGCAATAACCGTCCGGGCGAATGACTAACCAGCAACAACACGGTCTTATAAGGCGGTTCTTCAAGTATCTTGAGAAGCGCATTGGCGGCGTTGATGTTCATATCATCGGCGGCATCGACCACCGCCACCCGCCAACCGCCCTCCGAGGCGGTCAGCCGCATAAAGGGTCCCAGCGCGCGGATATCGGCGACGACGATTTCCTCGCGCCAGCGCTTGCGTTTTTCGTCGTAGGAGGGCGTCACCGCCATCATATCGGCGTGACCACCGGCGGCGACCCGGCGAAACACCGGGTCATCGGCTGCAATGGCGAGACCGTCGGGGGCATCGCCGAATAAACCGCCGCTACCGCCGCCGGCCAGCGCGAAGCGGGCGAAACGATAGGCCAGGGTCGCCTTGCCGATGCCTCTGGGGCCACAGAGCATCCAGGCATGGGCCAGGCGCCCGGAATTCCAGGCGTCGAGCAAGACGCCCTCGGCGGCGCCATGGCCGATAAGTTCCGGGTTTTCCCGGGGTGGCGGCGGGATTTGCGCTGTGTCGTCGTCAGCCATCGGCCACATCCAGACGATCCATGACCAGGGCGAGGATTGCGGCGCCGACCGCATCCGCGTCGGCCGCGGCGTCAATCACCGCGCAGCGTTTCGGATCGTCAGCGGCGATCGCCAGAAAGCCATCGCGCAAACGCTGGTGAAAGCTCACGTCCATGCGCTCGTAGCGGTCGTCGCCGCCGCGAATGCCGGCGCGCTTAAGTCCGACGTCCACGGCCAGGTCGAGAATGATGGTGAGATCTGGCGCGAAGTCGCCCAGGACGGTTCTATACAGCTGTTGCAGGACGTCGCGGTCAACACCCAGGCCATAGCCCTGATAAGCCACAGTCGAATCCGCGAACCGGTCGCTGACCACCCAGGCGCCGCGGGCCAGCGCTGGGGCGATGGTGCGAACGTAGTGGTCGTGGCGGGCGGCGAAATGCAGCAACGTTTCCGTCAAAGGATCCCAGCGTTCCGTGTCGCCGCGCACCAGCAGGGCGCGGATCGCCTCGGCGCCGTCACTGCCGCCGGGCTCGCGGGTTGCAATGACCTCAACGCCGCGTTGTCGCAAGGCCTCGCATAAATGTTCGACCTGGGTGGATTTTCCGGCCCCCTCGCCGCCTTCAAGGGTGATGAAGCGGCCTCTAGTCACGGCGTTGCCGCGCCGAATATCAGGTAGCGAATGGCGGCGCCGATGCGGCTGATGGGGCCAAGTTTCTTGACGTTGGCGCCGGCAACCAGAGGAAGTTCGATGGTTTCCGTATCCGGCGCCGTGAGGATCAACCGGGCAATCGGCGTGCCTTGGGTGATGGGCGCCGGGATCGGGCCGTCATAGACCACCTTGACCTCCATCTTGCGCCGCGCCTTGCGACCCAGGGTGGCCACCAGGCTTTCTTCCAGCACCAGGGGCACCGTGGCCTTGTCGCCAAGCCAGATTTCCGCGTCGGCGACGGTCTCGCCGGCGTCGAACAGGGTGTAGTTGGTAAACTCCCGATAGCCGTATTCGATCAGGCGTTCCGCTTCGCGCGACCGTTGGCCCGCCGATTCAAGTCCGTTGATGACCAGGATGAGACGCCGCTCGTCACGAACCGTCGAGCCCGTGAGGCCGTAGCCGGCGGCCTCCGTGTGGCCGGTCTTGAGGCCGTCGGCGCCGATCTTCTTGTACAGCAGCGGGTTTCGGCTGCCCTGGCGGATGCCGTTGTAGGTAAATTCCAGTTCCGAATAATACGAGTAGTACTGGGGAAAATTATGAATCGTCAGGTGGGCGAGCAGCGCCATGTCGCGGGCGGTCACCATATGGTCCGGATCGGGCCAGCCGCTGGCGTTACGGAAGGTGCTGGAGTCGAGGCCGAGACCGCGCGCTGTCTCGGTCATCTCGTCAGCGAACAGCGCTTCCTCGCCGGCCAGCCCTTCGGCGACTACGATGGTGGCGTCATTGCCGGACTGGATGATGATGCCGCGCAACAGGTCTTCAACGGAGACGCGCGAGCCCAGTTCAACAAACATTTTCGAGCCGCCCTTGCGCCACGCCTTTTCGCTCACGGGCAAGGTATCGTCGAGCTTGAGGCTGCCCTCGCCGAGGCGCTCAAACACCATATAGATCGTCATGATCTTACTCATGGACGACGGCGGCATGAGCTGGTCGGCGTTCTTCTCGAACAGCACGCGGCCGGTCACGTCGTCGATAAGGATGGCCTGCTTGGCCGGTGTCTCGAGGGCCAGGGCGGCGCCACTGACGACCAGAATGAAGAGCCCGGCCAGGGCGGCGGCACGTGGCTTGAATATGCGGAACAACGACATGAAACCTCGTCGGAAAAATGTTGATCGATTATGGGAAACCGTACCGCCTATAGCAACCAACTGTGGCGATATTTCGGCGCCGTGCCGGGATCGCCCTAATCGATAACCAGATGGGCGTTGGCGTGGCCGGCGCCGATGACTTTGTCGAGCAGTGCCGCGGCGTGTTCGGTGGTCGCCAGGGGTCCGAGGCGAACCCGAAAGATTTCGCTGCCGTCAATGGTCACCATGGTGGTCTTGGCGTTGCCGAACGGAAGCAATTGGGCGCTGAGGCGGCTGGCGTTGTCGGGGTCGGAGAAGGCGCCAGCCTGAATATACATGGTATGGCCGCCGGCGGTGGTGGCGACCGGTTCGGCGACGGCGATTTCGGTCAAAGCCTCGACTTCGATGGACCCGGTGGGCGAGGCTGGTAACGGCGGCGCTTCGGGGTCGTAGGGCGCTTCCGATATCAACGGTCCGTCGTCGGCCTCGCCACCGATCACTTCGACCCGCACCAGGGCGGTTCCCGCCTCATGGAAGCCAAGCAATTGGGACGCCCGGCGCGAGACGTCGATTATTCGGCCCCGGGCGAACGGGCCTCGGTCATTGACGATAAGCACGATGGAGCGGCCGTTATCGAGATTGGTCACCCGCACCTTGATGGGCATGGGCAGGGTACGGTGGGCCGCGGTCAACGCGTTCATGTCGTAGATGGCGCCGTTGGCCGTGCGTTTGCCGTGAAAGGCTTCGCCGTACCACGAGGCAATGCCGGTCTCTACGTAATCGGAATCTTCCGCCGGGGTATACCAGACACCAGCGATTTGATACGGGTCCCCGACCTTGTAGGTTCCCATAACATCGGCGGGATTGGTGGTGCGGGCGATTTCCTTGGCGGCGTGGGTGAAAAGCTGGATTTCCGCGCAGGCGCTCAGGGTAAAGGCGAGCAACCCAAAAGCCATTAATTGGCCAAGGCGACTGTGGCGCTTCAAACCTGCAATTCCATCATCTGGTGGTGGTCAATCTCGTCAGCCACGACATATGCATCTTACCGATTGCCAATAAGATCGGCAAGCCGTCCCACGGACATGGCGAAATAGTGGGACCGGTTCCATTTCAAAATTGTTCGATAGTTACTGTAGACAACATAGGCAGGCCCGCCCTCGCCGCCCGGCAGCACAACCGATGCTTTGAGATCGCGGGTCGGCAGGTCGCTGCCGTCGGCCCGGCGCACGCCCAAGGCCTGCCAGGCGCTGAGCCGTTTGACCACGTCGAGATCGGCCAATGCCGGATCGAATCCGTTCGGCAGTGTCACCTCGCGGCCCCAGGTCTGATCGTTGCGCCAGCCCGAGCGGGCCAGATAATTAGCGGCCGAGGCAAATACATCCGCCGAGGTGGTCCAGATGTCGCGGCGATTGTCGCCATCGAAGTCGACAGCGAAGTCGAGGAAACTGGACGGCATGAACTGGCTCTGGCCCATGGCGCCGGCCCAGGATCCCATCATGTCCGCGGGGGCGATGTGGCCCTCTTCGAGGATGGTCAGGCCTTTGAGCAGCTCGCCGCGAAAATAATCGCTGCGCCGGCCGTCGTAAGCCAGAGTGGCAAGGGCCGCGATAACCGGGAAACCGCCGGTGTAAGTTCCGTAGCGGGTCTCGACACCCCACAGGGCGACAATAAAGCGCGGCTGGACGCCGAATTTCCGGCCAACCTCCTCGAGCAGCGGCTTATTGAGGGCAAAATGACGACGCCCCTCCTTGGCCAGCTTGGCGGTAATCCGCTTTTCCATGTACTGGGCGAAGGTCTGTGTGAACTCGGGCTGTTTGCGGTCGAGCTCGATAATCCGCGGGATCGGCGTCACGCCGTCAAATGAGGCGTCGAGAATGTCGTGGCTGATACCCTGGACCGTGGCTTCGGCCCGCAACGCGGTAAGCCAGGCGTCGAAGTCGGCGTCGCCCGTGGCTGTCTCGTGGGCAATTGAGGGCGAGGCAAAAAGAAATGCCGCAAGGGCCAAAGCGCATTTCGTCAAACCGCTGCGCTTCATGCTGTGTCCTTCCGTTACCCCGTCACCATGATTGCCGATGTTTGGACCAAGGTTCCAATGATGGCAAGCACAATCATCCGTTGTCGCCGCCGGTCAGTACCAGGGTGGGGCTGGTAAGGCGTTTGGGCGCATCATCGCCACTGGCCAGGTCGATCCAGCGCCCGGTATCGCGGGATGGCAGGTCGGACAGATCCGCCGAGTCGATATCGGTTTTCGGCAGTACCAGGGCCCCTGCCCCGCCCAACTCGATAATCCGAACCGTGTCGCCCTCACGGATGGCGCCAACGTCGCAGCCGTCGCCAAGAGCGGCATGGAGGTGGCGAACCATACGGGCGCCATCGAGCGGATTGTAGAGCCGGTCGACCAGACCGCCGCTGAAGAAGTAGCCCCGGTCGATGCCGGTGAAATTGTCGAGTACCACGGCGACGTCGCGATGGGCCATGGCGGCGGTCACGGCTTCGGCGATGCGGTTGGCGTCGTGACGTTCGGTCTCGGCTTCGGCCAGGGGCGCGCGGTGGGCGAATTGCACATGGACGATTGCCTTGACGCCAAGCCCTTCGACGCTGGCCTGGGCCGCCGCGATGGCCGGGGTCGGCGCGTCTTGCCAGAGGATGTCGAAGACCACGCCGTCGATAACCTCCCGCGCCCCATCGAGCGCGAGCAAGGCCTCGACCGCGCCGCGTTCGTCGGGCTGCAGGCCGTGGCTGCTGCTGAACGCTTCGACCAAGGCGCTATGGGCCGTGAAATAGACCGGTACCGCATCTTTCATCGCCGCCATACCGGGAAGCAGGTCAACCGCACTTGTGATTGGCGCGATGACTTCCCAAGCGGCGAGGATATGGCCCTTGTCCTTCAGGGCCTCGGCCGCCGCCCCTCTGGGCAGGCCGTAGGAATAGGCAGTGAAGCGGTGGCCGACGGCGGCGAGTTCGGCCATGCGGGCGCCGGTCTCCGGGTCCGCCAGGTCATCCAACGGCACCCGCAGATCGCGCACCCCCATCTCCCACAGAGCCATGAGCGGATAGTCGTTGCGGATGCGCTTGCGCCTGAAGGCGTCCAGAGCCCACGGGGTCGGGATGTCGGCGCTGTCGCACCACGGCTGGCGAAGGTAGAGGCCGATACCGTGGCGGTCGGGCTGCAGGCCATGGACGGCCGGTAAATGATTGCCGGTTTCGGGCGCCGTTTCCCCAGCCTCGATCCCCCGGCCATAGGTGCGAACCGAGTGATTGAGGTGGCCCTGGCCATGGACGTCGACCATGACGTAGCCGAGCTTGGCGGCGTCGTGGCGTCCCTGCCGCATGCCCGGCGCGACCCGGTACAACTCGTGGTAGTCGTGGCGCAGGAAGCTGGTCGACGGCAGCACATAGTGGTTGGTCGGGCCGTGGCGATTGAAAAAAAAATTGTGGACGTGGCCGGCATAGTAGGCCTCGACCCCGTGACGTTCGAACAACCCGAGCAGCCACGACCGGCCGGGCTCGTCGGTGGCGTCGTAGTGTTCACACTCGTCAGGCCGCGACAGGTACGGCGGGTAGTGCGAGAACATGAAGACGCGCCGCCCCTGGTTTTCCTCGAGCAGGGCTTCGAGCCATTGCCGTTGGACTTGCTCGCTGGCCAGGCCCGAATTCACGATTATGCCGTTGATGATCACGAACAGGCAGTCGCGGTGCTCGAAGGAATAATAGTGAGCCTGAAATTTTCTTTCGTACTCGGCGATCATCTCGTCGTTGACGGTACGCTTTGCCTCCTGCTGGGCCAGGGGCTGACCGGAAAACGCCTTCTCGCCGATGTCGTGGTTGCCGGCCACCAGATAAAGCGGACAGTCGAGGCCGTCATAGACCCGGTGAAAGCGGCCCGCCGAATCCTCGTAGGCCGGGGAACCGGGCTCCGGGTGGGTGATATCGCCGAGGTGGACCACGAAGTCCGGTTTCAGGGTGTCGATTTGACTGACCACGTAGCGCGACCGCGCCAAACCCAGTTTCACGGTGTCAATATCAAAGCCGCTGACCGCCGTGGCCTCGGCCTCGGTAATGTGGGTGTCGGCGATCACGGCGAAGGTAAAAAGGCGTTCTCCG
>JAYGEF010000452.1:0-1642 GCA_046582535.1 Alphaproteobacteria bacterium | reverse complement strand
CGAGCCTGTGGCGTGAAGGCGATCTCGTCGTCGCCCAGTGTCTCGATGTCGATGTTGCCAGCCAAGGCCGCGATGAGGACGAGGCTTTAGCCAACCTCAGAGAGGCACTGGAACTTCATTTCGAGACGCCCAGTGCCGATGAAATGCCGATTATAATGCCGGTCGAGGTCGAGATCGGTGCCGCCTAGGCTGCTGTCGTACCGAGATGTTCGACGAAAACCTCTAGCAGCAGGATTCACCGAGACAAGCCGCCGGGGTAGCCACGTCAAGTTTGCCAAGGCTATTCAGGGAGGTACCCGCACCGTCATCGTCCCTGATCACCGCGAAATCGCGCGCGGTACGTTACGCAGTATCATACGTCAGGCCGGATTAACGCCGGACGCCTTCGACAATTTGTAGCCATCGACCTTATCCCTATTACGAAGTTCCCATGACCGATCTCGCACACATCCGCAATTTCTCGATCATTGCCCATATCGATCACGGCAAGTCGACCCTGGCCGACCGGTTGATTCAGACCTGCGGCGGTCTGACGGCGCGTGAGATGCAGGAGCAGGTGCTCGACTCCATGCCGCTCGAGCGCGAGCGCGGCATTACCATCAAGGCCCAGACCGTGCGCCTGCCCTATACGGCGGCCAACGGCGAGGAATACATCCTCAACCTGATCGACACGCCGGGCCATGTGGATTTCACCTATGAGGTCAGCCGCAGCCTGTCGGCCTGTGAGGGCTCGTTGCTGGTGGTTGACGCCAGCCAGGGGGTCGAGGCCCAGACCCTGGCCAATGCCTATCTCGCGGTCGACGCCGGCCACGAGGTGGTGCCGGTGCTCAACAAGATCGATCTGGTCGCCGCCGAGCCTGAGCGGGTGCGCCAGCAGATTGAAGACGTCATCGGCCTCGACGCCTCCGACGCGGTGGAGATTTCGGCCAAGACCGGCCTCGGCATCGACGCCGTGCTCGAAGCCCTGGTCGAGCGTCTGCCGGCGCCCGAGGGCGAGCCCGAGGCGCCGCTCAAGGCCATGCTGGTCGACAGTTGGTACGACGCCTATCTCGGCGTCATCGTGCTGGTACGGCTGATTGACGGCACCATCAAAAAGGGCATGAAGATCGAAATGATGCAGACCGGCGCGCTCTATCAGGTCGAGCGGGTCGGTGTCTTTACCCCCAAGCCCACCGAGGTCACCAGTCTTGGCGCCGGCGAGGTCGGCTACATTACCGCCGCCATCAAGGCGGTGGCCGATTGCGCCGTGGGCGATACCATCACCGACCAGAAGGCCCCCACGGCCCAGGCGCTGCCTGGCTTCAAGCCGTCGATCCCGGTGGTGTTCTGCGGTCTGTTCCCGGCCGATTCAGCCGATTACGAGCGCCTCCGCGAAAGTCTGGCCAAGCTGCGGCTCAACGATTCGAGCTTCCACTACGAGGCCGAGACCTCGGCCGCCCTGGGCTTCGGCTTCCGCTGCGGCTTTCTCGGACTGCTCCATCTGGAGATCATCCGTGAGCGCCTCGAGCGCGAGTTCGATCTCGACCTGACGACCACGGCGCCCAGCGTCATCTACCGGGTGGTCCAGCGCGACGGCGCCACCATGGAGTTGCATAACCCGGTCGATATGCCCGAGCCCATGGCCATCGAGCACATCGAGGAG
>JAYGEF010000263.1:0-3811 GCA_046582535.1 Alphaproteobacteria bacterium | reverse complement strand
ATTATGATCGCCGAGAAGGCCTCGGACATGATTCGTAACCGGCCGCCGTTGGCGGTGTAGAGTGTTGTTCATTAGAAGGAGGGTGGCGCCATGACAGTCGCGCAAAATATCGCTCAGCCAACCATGGATGTCCGGCCGATCGCGGGGACAATCGGCGCTGAAATCCATGGCATCGATTTGTCGAAAGCCATGAGTGAAGACGAATTTGCGGCCGTTCATCAGATGTTTCTTGAATATCTGGTTATTTTTCTGCCCGATCAGGCGGCCATCGACCCTGATCGACTGAAGGACTTTGCCGGCCGCTTTGGCGACATCGACATGGCGCCCTTCGCCCATCCGCTAAAAATGCCGCTCATCGAGGGCCACCCGGAAATCCTTAACCTCGTCACCGAGGCGACCAACCGCGCGGTCAATAACGGCGGCTTCTGGCACAGCGACGTGACCTACCGCGAGAGGCCCAATCTGGGCTCGGTGATCTATGCCAAGGAAACCCCGCCGTTCGGCGGCGACACCATGTTCGCCAACCAGTATCTGGCCTATGAAACCCTGACCGACGGCATGAAGGAAATGCTTGCGCCCATGCGTGCAATTCACTCCAGCGCCATGCCCCACGGCCAGGAAAACGCCCGTTTCGGCGCCGTCGCCAAGGACCACGCACCGTCGGAAGCGGACTGGACGTTCGCGGCGACCGGTCGTGAGCACACCAAAGTCGAGATTGTCGAAACCGCCAATCCGGTGGTCCGCAGCCATCCGGATACCGGGCGAAAGTCGCTCTACGTCAACCGTGCCTTTACGTCGCATTTCGAGGGCATGACTATCGAGGAAAGCCTGCCCCTGCTGGAGATTCTCTGGGCCCATGGCGCCCGGCCCGAGTTCACCTGCCGCTATCGCTGGAGCCCCGACACGATCGGCGTCTGGGATAACCGGGCAACCCTGCACTATGCCATTAACGACTACCACGGCCACCGACGCTATATGCAGCGCATCTCGATTCATGAACCGTCACGTCCGGTATAACGGTTCGCCGTAGCCGGTTCGATGGAGACGGCATCGTCATGGAAGTTCGATAAGCCCGCGTCCAATGCAATTTTGCTCCCGATTATCGGTGTTCCGCTCGATCCGTTCACCGCCGGCACCGTGGTCCTGACGTTCTACACCAGCGCCCTGGTCGCCGCCGTGGCGCGCGGCGGCATCGAAGCGGTGCAGCCCATAACCCGGCGCGCCGCCCGCTCCCTGGGCATGACCTATTGGCAGGACCTGCGCTATATCGTCTTCCCCATCGGCTTACGCGCCGTGTTGCCGGCCTGGACCGGGTCCGCGTTGGGGTGCTGAAGGATTCCGCCCTGGCCATGGAGCCCGGCTACATGCTGTTCGATGAAGTCACCTCGGCGCTCGACACCCTGCGGCTGCATGGCGAAGAGGGTAAGACCATGCTGGTGGTAACCATGAAATCGGTTTCGCCTGTGACGTCTCGGACCGTGTTACCTTCGTCCGCGATGGCGTCATCGAAGAGATCGGCCCGCCCAGCAAGGTCCTGCAGAACCCGCAAAGCGAACATACCGCCCAGTTTCTCAGCAACGTCAGATAAGGCTCATGAAGATCACAGCAATCAACGTCTATCAGGTCGACCTGCCGCTCAAGGAGGGTCGTTATTCCTGGGCCGACGGCAAGTTTGTCGAGGTCTTCGACTGCACCGTGGTCGAGATCGAAACTGATGAAGGGGTCTCGGGATATGGCGAGGTCTGTCCGCTCGGGCCGTTCTACCTGCCGGCCTATGGGCCCGGCGCCCGCGCCGGCATTGCCGAGTTGGCGCCGCATCTGATCGGCGCCGAGGCGACCGAGCTCGGCAAGATTAATCTGACCATGGATACCGCCCTGCTCGGCCATCCCTACGTCAAGTCGGCCATCGACATGGCTTGCTGGGACCTGCTCGGCAAGCGAACCGGCCTAGCGATCTGTGACCTGCTCGGCGGCCGCCATGGCGAGTCCGTGGCGCTGTACCGGGCCATCAGCCAACGCGCGCCGGACGAGATGGCCGCCAACATCGCCGGCTACGGCGACGAGGGCTACACCAAGTTCCAGCTCAAGGTCGGCGGTGACCCGGACGATGATATCGCCCGCATTCACGCCACCCGAACAATTCTCGATGCCGGCGAGGTGCTCATCGCCGACGCCAACACCGGCTGGTTGATGCATGAGGCGGCGCGGGTGGTCGACGGCGTCGCCGCGCTGGATGTCTACATCGAGCAACCGTGCAAGAGCTATGAGGAATGCCTGACCATTCGCCGGCGCACGGCGCGGCCGTTTATTCTCGATGAAAATATCGATGGTCTGGAGGCGTTGTTGCGGGCCCACGGCGACGGCGCCATGGATGTCATCAACCTGAAAATCTCCAAGGTCGGCGGCCTAACCAAGGCGCGGCAAATTCGCGACCTCTGTGTCTCGCTCGGCATCGCCATGACCATCGAAGACAGTTGGGGCGGCGACATCATTACCGCCGCCATCGCCCACCTCGCCCATTCGACGCCCGAGCGGCTTCGCTTTTCCTCCACCGACTTCAACAGCTATGTCACCGTGTCGACGGCGTCCGGCGCGCCGACCCGCGAAAATGGTCATATGAAGGCGGCTAACGCGCCGGGGCTTGGCATAACACCGAACTTCGACGCCCTGGGCGCGCCATTAGCCCGTATTGTCTGACGCCGCGCTAAGCAACATATCGGAGGTGTGGCGAACCCCAAGGGACGACAGGAAACGGTCGCTGACCTGAACCGTATGGAGATGGGCCAGTTGTTCGGCCCTGTCCTCGTCCCGGTCTTCGATGGCCTTGATCAATTGGTGATGCTCGACCGCCAATTCGCTGGGCAGGGTATCGCCGAAGGAGCGGAAGTAGAGCCGCAGCATGCGCCGACCATCGTCGAGCAGCCGGCCATAGAACAGCGTAAAGTACGAGTTGTTGCCGGCCTCGCTGATGGCCACGTGAAAATCGCGGTTGGCTTCGATCATCGCCAGTACGTCGTGATCGGCGACGGCCTTGCTGAACCTGGCATGCTGATCCTTGATGTTTTGCAAGTCGTCCTCGGTCCGCAGCTTGGCGGCAAGGCGCGAGGTGGCGCGCTGCATCAAATCCAGGGCATCGATGAACTGGGAAAACTCGGCGATGTTGAGCGGCGCCACCAGAGTGCTCTTGTTGGGCAGGGTCTGGATCAGCCCTTCCGCGGAAAGCCGGATCAGCGCCTCGCGAACCGGCGAACGGGAAAGATTGAACTGTTTGCCGATCTCCACTTCGTCGAGCAACGCGCCGGGCAACAACGCCATGCGGAGAATGTCCTCGCGCAGCTTGGTGTAGACTCGTAGCGCACCCTTGCCGCGGGTGCGTGGTTGATCCGCCTTGTCCATGTTCTTGAGTTTGCTCATGCCCGCCTTCTAAATCAGCGCCCGTTTCAATCACATTTCCATGATTATCGCTTGAAGGCAAATATCGATACACTTAGTATACATAGTGTGTACGGTGTTGATTTAAAAACTAAAACCGGCTTGCCGCCGGGCCGGGCAAGGAGATCGCCATGAGTTTCAAGGGCATAATTCCACCAATTATCACACCGATCAACGATGACTTTTCGATCGACGAAGACGGCTACGCCGCGGTTATCGAGTACATGATCGAACACGGTGTGCATGGCATTATCGTCGGTGGCACGACCGGTGAGTTCTATGCCCTCTCAGCCGAGGAGCGGGTGCGCCAGTTCAGCTTTGCCAAGGACATCATCAAGGATCGCGTCCAGCTTGTCTGCGGCGTCAACGACATCACCAC
>JAYGEF010000248.1:0-20763 GCA_046582535.1 Alphaproteobacteria bacterium | reverse complement strand
AGTTAACCATATGGTTAACTATAAACGAGAGCAACTCGACCATGTTTTCGCGGCGCTTGCCGATCCGACGCGGCGCGCCATGGTGGCACGTCTCGCCAACGGCGAGGCAACCGTCGGCGATCTGGCGTCACCCCACGCCATGTCGCCGCCGGCGGTCTCCAAGCATCTCAAGGTGCTTGAGCGCGCCGGACTGGTGGCGCGGCGCAAGGATGGCCGGGTTCACCACTGCCGTCTCGAACCGGCGCCGCTGGCTGATGCCATGGCGTGGATCGAGACCCGCCAACGATTCTGGGAGGTGTCACTCGACGCCCTCGGCACCTACCTCAACCAGACAAAACGCGAGGAAGATGACAATGTCACAGGCAAATCCGACCACACCCGCGACTGAGGAAAGCACGACCCTGCATCTCACGCGCCACTTTGCGGCGCCGCGCGAAGCGGTGTTCCGCGCCTTCACCGATGCGGAAATTTTTATGAAATGGTGGGGTCCGAAATCGACCACCTGCCCGGTGGCCGACCTCGATGTCCGGCCCGGCGGCCGCTACCACGTGGAGATGCTGTCCGACGACGGCAGCACGCGATACATCCTCGAAGGTGAATTCCGCGAGGTCACGGAACCGTCTCGGCTGGTCTACACCTGGGCCTGGCAGAACGGCGGGTTTGCCGGTATCGAAACCCTGGTGACCATCGACTTCCACGACCGCGACGGCGAGACCGAACTGGTGCTGCGCCACGAAATGCTGCCCGGCGATATTGCCCGCGAGCAGCACGATCACGGCTGGTCGGGCGCCTTCGACTGCCTGGCTGAAGTTCTGGCGGCGGCGTCGGGTTCCTGACAGCGGCCTCTTTTGGTTTGCCGCCCGGCCCGCCATAGTGGTTCTATGAGCAACACAATTGAGATTTTCGATGAGGCGGCGGTGCGGCAACATCGGCGACGTCCGGTTGCCGCCGGAAGCCAGCACGATTTCCTGCGCCGCGAGGTGGCCGACCGGCTGGTCGAGCGCCTGGGCGATATGCGCCGCGAATTCGGTTCGGCCCTCCTGCTCGACGACTGCGGCGGCGTTTTCGGGTCGGCGCTCCGAGGCCATGTCGGCGACATCGCCCAAGGCGACCCCGAGGGCGGCGAGCCTTTCGGCGCCGATGGCAGCATCGACCTGGTCGCCAGCCTGCTGTCGCTCCACTGGATCAATGATCTGCCCGGCGTGTTGGCCCGGGCGCGGCGGGTGCTGCGGCCCGACGGTCTGTTCCTGGCGGCCTTGTTCGGCGCCGGCACCCTGACCGAGTTGCGCGAGGCCTGGGCTATCGCCGAAGCCGCCGAGGAAGGCGGCGTCAGTCCCCGGGTGGCGCCCTTCGCCGAGGTCCGGGACGCCGGGGGCCTGCTCCAGCGCGCCGGCTTCGCCCTGCCCATGGCCGACATGGACACGATCACCGTCGATTACCCGGACGCCTTCGCCTTGATGCGAGACCTGCGCGCCATGGGCGAGACCAATGCCCTTCATCAGCGGCGCAAGAACTTCACCCGCCGGGCCACGCTCATGGCCATGGCCGAAGCTTACAAGGCGCGGTTCGGCGATGACGAAGGCCGCATCCCAGCGACCTTTCAGGTGCTGTGGCTGACCGCCTGGGCGCCCGATACCAGTCAACAACAACCCCTCACACCAGGCAGCGCCAAATCCCGCCTCGCCGACGCCCTGGGCGCGACCGAACGCCCCGCCGGCGTTAAGGCCAAGCCTTGAAAATTGTCGATGAAGTAGATATCTATTAGATATCTTGCTTTTCAATAATGGAGTCGACGCTCATGGCGACCCCCAAGAACGCTTACACCCTGCGGTTTGAATCCGCCTCCGAGGCGGCGATTACCAAGGACGAGGCCATGGCGTTGGCGCGGTCGCGAAGCATGTCGTTGCGCGATTTCATTATCGGTGCTCTGGTCCACGAGCGCGAGCGCATCCAGGGAACGCCACTGGCCGATGACGGGCCGCTTAGTGACGAGCAGATTTCCTGGCTCCGCGACCAGTTCCCGGAAACCTCGTTTGACGGTGAGGACCAACTCGGCCCGTCGCTTTGGTAGGCGCCCCCTGCTACGACCCGACCACACTGCCGCGCCCGGGCGATGTGGTCTGGTGCAATTTCCCCTACGACGAAATGCCAGGACAACCGGGACCGAAACCGAGACCTGCGATCGTCGGCAAAGTCTATTTGAACCACCGAACCGGGCGAAGCTCGATCAGTGTCGCCTTCGGCACAAGCCAGAAGACGGACCGGCTCTACAAGGGCGAGTTCGTTGTCGCCACGCCATCGGGCATGCGCGCCGCGGGCCTCCATCTACCGACCAAGTTCGATCTGGCGAGAACCGCTCGCCTGCCTTGGGCCCCGGCGTACTTTACGATCAAACCCGGTGGCGACGGATTGATCATGGGCGCTCTACACCCAACGGACATCGCAGCCCTGCAGCGGACCGCCGGGGAATTGGCCTAGGGCAGCGCTTCCTCAAGGGTGGCAATCAGCGGTGCGTCGGCCGGCGGCATGGGGTAGTCGCGCAGGCGGTCGGGGCGGGCCCAGGCGGTTTCCTGGCCTTCCTGGGGGCGCACGATGCCGTCCCATTTGCGGCAGATGTAGAGCGGCATGAGCAGGTGAAAGCCGTCGTAGGCGTGGGATGCGAAGCTCAGGGGCGACAGGCACGGCACGCAGATATCAATGGCGAGTTCTTCCCGAATTTCGCGCTCCAGCGCCGCCTCGGGGGTCTCACCCAGCTCGACCTTGCCGCCGGGAAACTCCCACAGTCCGGCCATGGGCTTGCCCTCGGGGCGCTTGGCGAGCAGCACCCGGCCGTCGGTATCGACCAGGGCGACGGCGGCGACCAGCAGGATTTGGCGGCTAGCGGTTGAACCATTCATGGCGGGTCATCTCATAAATATCCACGTTCTGATCGGCGGCGCGCGCCGGTGCTGGCGAGATTTCGTGGCCGACAACGGTCATGCCCAGTTTCTCCATCACCCGGACCGACGCCGTATTCTCGGGCACGACGTTGCCGCGCACCACGGACAACTTCAATTCATCAAATCCGAAATCCACTACCGCCGCCAAGGCCTCGGTGGTGTAGCCCTGGTTCCAGTAGTCACGGCCCAGCCAGTAGCCAATTTCCGCCGAACCCTGTTTGCTCCCAAGCTCAAGGCCGATACCGCCGATCAGCGCGCCACCGTCCTTAAGCTGAATGAAGAATGGCGTGCTTGTTCCTTCGCCGGCACCGGCGCGGGCGACTTTGATGAAATCGCAGGCGTCGTCAAGGCCATAGGTATGCGGCATTCGCGCCGTGTAGCGGGTCACCGCCACGTCGTTGGCCAGGCCTGCTACTGCGCTGGCGTCGGATGCTTCGGGAAGGCGCATGATCAGGCGTGCGGTGCTCAAGTGATCGTTCACGACCGGTAGTCGGCGTTGATCTCGATGTAGCCGTGGGTCAGGTCGCAGGTCCACACCGTGGCTTTGCCCTTGCCGACGCCGACATCGACCGCGATGTCGATATGGCTGCCCTTCATGTGGGGCGCCACCTGGGCCTCGTCGTAGTCCGGGTGCAACTCGCCATTCTCGGCAATCAGCACGCCGCCCATGGCAATGCTCATGCGGTCGCGGTCGGCCTTCTCGCCGGCCTTGCCCACGGCCATGACGATGCGGCCCCAGTTGGCGTCGGCCCCGGCGATGGCGGTCTTAACCAGGGGTGAGTTGCCGATGGCCAGGCCGATGCGCCGAGCCGCCCGCGCTGATGCCGCGCCCGAGACCGATATGGTGATGAATTTCTGGGCGCCCTCGCCGTCGCGCACCACCTGCTGAGCGAGATCGACGAGGACCTCGTTCAGGGCCTTGCGGAAGGCGCCGAGCCGGGCCTCGCCGGCCCGGACCACCGGTTGGTGTGTGGTCTGGCCGGTGGCAAAGGCTAGCAGGGTATCGCTGGTCGAGGTGTCACCGTCCACGGTGATGGAATTGAACGAGCGGTCGGCGCCCCGGGCCAGCAGGGTTTGCAGAATGGGCGCCGGAATGGCGGCGTCGGTGAAGACGAAGGCCAGCATGGTCGCCATGTCCGGCGCGATCATGCCCGAGCCCTTGGCGAAGCCCGAGACGGTGACGCTCTCGCCGTCGATGCGGGCAGTGCGAGTGGCGCCCTTGGGAAAAGTGTCCGTGGTCATGATGGCGCGGGCGGCGGCTTCCCAGGCGCTATCGTCCAGGGCCTCCGCCAAACCGGGCAGGGCGCCCTCGATTTTGTCGGCGCTCAGGGTCTCGCCGATGACCCCGGTGGAGGCGATGAAAACCTGCTCCGGTGCGGCCCCGACACAGGCCCCGGCGGTCTCGGCGGTGCGGCGCACGGCGGTGCGTCCGGCGGCGCCGGTAAAGGCGTTGGCGTTACCCGCATTGACCACCACGGCGCGGGCCGTGCCGCCCTCGAGAATAGCGCGGCACCACTCGACCGGCCCCGAGGCGGTCCGGGAGCGGGTGAAGACCCCGGCGGCGCTGGTGCCCGGCGCCAGTTCGATCAGGGTCAGGTCACTGCGCCCCTTGTAGCGCTCGCCGCTCTCGGTGGCGGCGAGGCGAACCCCGGCAATGGCCGGAAGAGCGGGAAAGGCGGCGGGCGCGAGGGGAGATATGGCTGTCATGATGGGCGCATCATGCACAGGGAGTGGGCCCGCAACAAGCCCCGATGAAACGCCGGTACCCGGAGGCGGCCGTTGACGAAACCCCTTGTGTTGCTTATGTCTTGCCCAGACGGGCTCGACCATCGGGTTCCCGCGTTCGAGTCTGCCTGAAAGGCTGTCCTACGCCCATGTTCGAAGCGATTGTCAAGCGGCTGTTCGGCACCGCCAACGACCGCGTCCTCAAGACGTTTGAGAAGTCGGTCGCCGCCATCAATGCCCTCGAGCCCGAGCTCGAGGCCCTGAGCGACGACCAGTTGCGCGCCTGTACCGATCAGTTCCGCGAGCGCCTCAAGGGCGACGATACCCTTGACGACATCCTGCCCGAGGCCTTTGCCGCGGTTCGCGAGGCCGCCAAGCGCACCCTGGGACAGCGCCATTTCGATGTTCAGCTCATAGGCGGCGTGGTGCTCCACCGCGGCCAGATCGCCGAGATGAAGACCGGTGAGGGCAAGACTCTGGTGGCGACCCTGGCGGTCTATCTCAACGCCATCACCGGCGACGGTGTCCACGTGGTCACGGTCAACGATTACCTGGCCCAGCGCGATGCTGCCTGGATGGGGCAGGTCTATGAATTCCTCGGCCTCAAGGTGGGCTGCATTGTTCATGGCCTGGTCGACGAAGAGCGCCGCGCTCAGTACGCCGCCGATGTGACCTACGGCACCAACAACGAATTCGGCTTCGACTATTTGCGCGACAATATGAAGTTCTCGCTCGAAGCCATGGTCCAACGGCCGTTCAATTTCGCCATTGTCGACGAGGTCGACTCCATCCTCGTCGACGAGGCCCGCACGCCGCTGATTATCTCGGGCCCGACCGAGGACAGCACCGAAGCCTACGTCACCATCGACAAATATATTCCCCGGCTCGAAGAGAACGACTACGAGAAGGACGAGAAGGGCCGCGCCGTAACTCTCACGGAAGACGGCGGCGACACCATCGAACGCCTGCTCAGCGAAGGCGGCATCCTCCAGGGCGACAACCTCTACGACATTCAGAACGTCTCGACGGTTCACCACGTCAATCAGGCCTTGCGCGCCCACCACCTGTTCGAGCGTGACACCGACTACATCGTCAAGGACGACAAGGTCATCATCATCGACGAGTTCACCGGCCGCATGATGGAGGGCCGGCGCTACTCCGATGGCCTGCATCAGGCACTCGAGGCCAAAGAGGGCGTGACCATCCAGAACGAGAACCAGACCCTGGCCTCGATCACCTTCCAGAACTACTTCAGGCTCTATCCCAAGCTCTCGGGCATGACCGGCACGGCGATCACCGAGGCCGGTGAGTTCGCCGACATCTACAACCTAGACGTGGTCGAGATGCCGACCAACCTGGAATGCGTGCGCGACGACTTCGACGACGAGGTCTATCGCACGGTCGAGGAAAAATTCGCTGCCGTGGTTGACCTCATCGCCGAACGTCAGGCAGCTGGCCAGCCCATGCTGGTCGGCACCATCAGCATCGAGAAATCCGAAGAGCTGGCGGCCATGCTCAAGAAGCGCAAGGTCAAGCATAAGGTGCTGAATGCCCGCTATCACGAGCAGGAAGCCTTTATCATCGCCCAGGCCGGCAAGCTTGGCGCGGTTACCATCGCCACCAACATGGCGGGCCGCGGCACGGATATTCAACTTGGCGGTAATCTCGATCTGCGGATCCAGTACGAACTCGCCGACGTCACCGACGAGGCCGAGCGCGCCGAACGCACCGCCGCCATCACCGCCGAAATCGAGGCCGACAAGCGGAAGGTGCTCGCCGCCGGCGGGCTTTATGTGCTTGGCACCGAGCGCCACGAGAGCCGCCGTATCGACAACCAGCTTCGCGGCCGCTCCGGCCGTCAGGGTGATCCCGGCTCCTCCAAGTTCTTCCTGTCTCTGAAGGACGACCTGATGCGCATCTTCGGCTCCGACCGCATGGACGGCATGCTGCAGAAGCTCGGGCTCGAGGAAGGCGAGGCGATCATCCATTCGTGGATCAACAAGGCCATCGAGAAAGCCCAGAGGAAGGTCGAGGAGCGCAACTTCGAAATTCGCAAAAATCTGCTCAAGTTCGACGACGTCATGAACGACCAGCGCAAGGTCATCTACGAGCAGCGCATTGACCTCATGAGCACTCCCGACGTGGCCGAGACCATCGCCGACATGCGTCACGAGGTGATCGAGGACCTGGTCACCCGCTACATGCCCGAGAAGGCCTACGCCGAGCAGTGGGAGATGGACACGCTCCACGCCGAGACCCTGCGGGTGCTCGGCCTTGATCTGCCGGTGGTCGATTGGGCGACCGAGGAAGGCATCGCCGACAGCGAAATCCTCGAGCGCATCACCACCGCGTCCAACCAACGCATGATCGAGAAGGAAGAGCGTTTCTCGCCCGAGGTCATGCGCATGGCCGAGAAGAGCCTGTTGCTGCAAATCCTCGATCAGCAGTGGAAGACCCACCTGTTGGCCCTCGATCACCTGCGCCAGGGTATCGGTCTGCGGGCCATGGCCCAGCGCGACCCGCTCAACGAATACAAGCGCGAAGCCTTCGAGATGTTTGGCGACATGCTGGCGACGCTGCGCGAGACGGTGACCGCGGTGATTGCCCATGTGGAGCTGCGTCTGGCGCCCGAGGAAAACGATATGGCGCCGCCGCGGCGGGCCATGAGCGAGGGCCGTGCCATGCCGGCCGGCCTGCCTGGTCCGGTTCCCGGCCAGGGCAACGGCGAGGACCAGTCAGGACTGCCGTTGGCCGGCGCTGTCGGTCCGCGGGCGGGTGCGACCATGACACCGGGGGCCTGGGGCAAGGTCGGCCGCAACAAGCCCTGTCCCTGCGGGTCGGGCAAGAAATTCAAGCATTGCCACCGCAAGGTCATTTGAGCGAAGTGCTATGAACAAGACCACGCCCGGCACGACTGATCGGCCGTTTCGATTTTTCGACAACCGCGAAAAATATCTCATGTTTGTCACCACCTGCGGCGAGAAGCAGGTGGTCGCCGAGCGTATTGGCCGGGAACTGCCCAAGCTCAACCCTGGTCCGCCGGCGCTGCGCCTGTTCGATGCCGGCATGGGCGACGGCACGGTGCTGGCCATGGTGCTGCGCGATCTCCATCATCGCATGCCGACGGTGCCGTTCCTGGTGGTCGGCAAGGAAATCAGCCGAGAGGACGTGCGCATCACCGCTGACAAGCTGGCCGACCGCTTTCACGAGCATCCCCAGATGGTGGTGGTCATCACCAACATGTTCTACAGCGAGGCGCCCAGCCTGTTTCCCAACCGGCCCGAGGCCCAGGCCGCGATCAACTGGCGCGAGGTCGCCCTGACCGGCAGCACTGCGCACGAGTTCGACGCTCAGATCAAGCATCAGCATGGTTTCGTCACCGACGGCTGGCAGACCAAGGCGAGCCCGACCACGGGCAACCCGCTTTACGTCAAGCCGTCGGTACTGGTGCTGTACCGGGCGGATCAGCGTTTCGTGCTCGATTCGGTAATTCCCCGCCAGGGCCAGACCGATCATACCTATGACCTGATAATCGTATCGCAGCCCTATCGGGCGCGGTCCTCGGCGGCGCTCAAGGTCAAGAATGTGCTGGCGCCCCTAGCCCGCGCCCTGGCCCCGGGCGGCCGCATGCTAACGGTACAATCCACCGGGCGCGATCCGGGCATGGAGATCATCCGCAGCGTGTGGCCCGACGAAAATCCGTTCACGACGCCGCGCGATGTGCTGCTGGATACCATGCGCGCCAGCCTCGAGAGCGACATGCCCGATCTCATCTACGATGATATGTCCGATGCGGAAATCCGCTATCACCTGCAACTGGCGCCCGACGAGGCGGTCAGTAATATCGGCACCTCGACCCTGCTGGCGGCGTGGAATGCCGCCGTCTACGTGGCCCAGATCGAGGATGACCGATTGAACGAGGCCATGAGCCAAGGCCAGTATCTCGACGACACCCAACGTATCCTCGCCGAACACGGCGGGCTGTGGTTCCGCGACGAATGTTTCACGGTATCGCGTGCGCCCCGGACGTAACGCGACGCTTCCAACCTAGGAGTACCACATGACCGCTTCGGTCTCTCTCGACCTTAATTTTGTCCGTGGCCAGTTTCCGGCCATGAATGACTGGGCCTATTTCGACAACGCCGGCGGCAGCATGGTGCCGCGCACGGTAGTCGACCGCATCACCGCCAACCTGTCGGAAACTCGCATGCAGCCCAGCGGTGGTTCACCCTATGCGCGCCGCGCCAACGACAGTCACGAGCTGGCTATCGCCAATATGGCCGAGATGATCAACGCCGACACCGACGAGGTCATGATCGGTGGTTCGACCACCATCAACATGTATGTCCTTGCCCACGCCCTGCGGCCAATGTTCGCGCCGGGCGACGAGGTCATCGTCACCAATCTCGACCACGAGGCCAACAACGGCGCCTGGCGCCGCCTCGAGGAGGTTGGCGCCGTGGTCCGCGAATGGCAGGTCAACACCGAGACCTGTGAATTGGATGTCGCTGACCTTGAAGCCCTGCTCAACGAACGTTCCAAGCTGGTCTGCTTCACCCATTGCTCGAACATCACCGGCACGCTCCACGATGTTGCGCCGATCGTTAGGAAAATCCATGATGCCGGCGCCCTAGCCTGTGTCGACGCGGTGGCCTATTCGCCGCACCGGCGGCTCGACGTCAAGGAGACCGACGTCGATTTCTACGCCCTCTCGCTCTACAAGCTCTACGGCCCCCACCAATCGATCCTCTACGGCAAGCGCGAGCATCTGCTGGCGGCCAAGGGCCAGAACCACTACTTCAAGACCGAGGAAGACATTCCCGACAAGCTCGATCTCGGCGGCGTCAATCACGACCTCATGGCCGGTATCCCTGGTATCGTCGAATATTTCGACCTGGTTCACGAACATCACTTTCCGGGCTCCAATGCCGACCTTCGCGAGCGTCTCGGCGAGGTCTTCGGTCTGTTCGCGGCTCAGGAAGAAACCCTGGCCACCCGCTTCGCCGCGTTCCTCAATTCCAAACCCAACCTGCGGGTCATCGGCCGGGCCACCGGCGATGCGGCCCAGCGGGCGCCGACCTTCGCCTTCGTGGTCGATGGGCGGGACTCAACGGAATTCCCCGAGCACTTGTTGAAACACAAGGTCTCGATCCTGGCCGACGACTTCTATGCCGCCCGCCTGATCGACGCCCTTGACCTGCGGCGCAAGCACAACGGCGTCGTGCGTTGCAGCATGGTCCACTACAACACGATGGACGAGGTCGACCGGCTTATCGCGGGCTTGGACGAAATAATCTAGGGGCAAACTGGAGCAGCCGCCCGTCGACGGCGGCGAGGCCACAGAGGATCAGGGCGAGGCCGGCGTAGGCGGTCCAGTCCGGCTGTTCGCCAAGGAACAGGCCGCCCCTGCAGGCGACCGATATCCGTCTCTTGCGGCTAAATTGTGTCGTCGCCCCGCAGCAGCTCGAACATGCGCGTCGCCGAGCGGGCGAAATCGAATTGCGGGTCCCAGCCCCAATGGTCGCGCGCCGATTGATCCTCGATGACGTCGGGCCAGGCGGTCATCAGGGCTTCCACCGCGGGCACCGGTTGGTAGCTGAATTGGAAAGTCGGAACATGCGTGAGAATTTGTTCGGCAACCATTTCGGCGGAGACGAAATAGGCGTGCAGGTTGTAGGCATGGCGGCGCACGGCGGTACGGTCGGCCAGGGTGAATTTTACGATGCCGTCGATGACGTCCTCGAAAAACATCGCCGACATGCCAACGCCCGGGGATACCGGAAAAACAAAGGGCTCGCCGGCCAGGGCGGCCTTGAAGGCGTGGGACGGATAGGCGGTCACCGCCGTTTTGGGCGCGAAGGGCGAGACCACCAGGGGAAACCGCAGGCAGCGGAAATCGAGGCCGCGTTTGGTTTTGAAGTAGACCCCCAGACGCTCCACCGCCACCTTGGTGGCGCCGTAGAGGTTTTCCGGCCATTGCTCGGCGTCTTCGGGCAGCGGGTCATTCTGGCCCGGGCCGTAGCTGGCGCCGGTGCTGGCGAAAAATAACCGCTCCACCTCGAACGCCACCGCGAGACGCATAAGGTCGAACGATGCGGTTGCATTGATTTGCCAGGCGGCGTCGAGGTCGTCCTCGGAGCTTCCCGACAGCAGTGATGCCAGGTGATAGACGGCGTCCGGTCTGTGCTGCCGCAAAATGTCCGCCACCAATCCGCTGTCGCGGATATCGCCGGTGATGATGGTCTCGCCGGGTCGGGTGGTCTCGGGCTCGGTCCCCGGCAGGTCGAACTTGACCACCTCGATACCGACATCGAACAATCGGTCGGCCACGTGGCGGCCGAGATTGCCGTTGCCGCCGGTCAGCAGCGCTTTTTCCATGATCGACGGTGAGGCCCTATAGGATCAGAACAAGCTCTAGTAGGGCTTGTCGCCGGCGATGGTGGCGCGGTGCAGGACCCGGCGGAAACCTTGGCCCATGCGGCTCGGGTGATAGTCGCTCAGGGCGTTGTGCATGACGGCCCGGTTGTCCCAGATCGCCACCGAATTCACGCGCCAACGAAAGCGGCAGGTAAAGGCCGGGCGCTCGCAATGGTCATAAAGGAAATCGAGGATCGGTTGGCTTTCCTCGACGCTCATGCCGGCCAGGCGGCGTGTGAAGATGCGGTTGACGAAAAGCCCCTTGCGGCCGGTGCCGGGATGGGTGCGCACCACCGGGTGCTCGTGGGATTCTTCGGTGACGTCGTCGCGGCCCTGCATGCCCTGGTAGTGCTGCGCATAGCTCGTCGTCTTGCCCGAATAATGCACCGCCGACAAGCCGTCGAGCATGGTCTTCATGCCGGCGGACAGGGTGTCGTAGGCCAGTTGCAGGTTGGCGAACAGGGTGTCGCCGCCCCATGGCGGGATCTCGCGGGCGCACAGCACGGCGCCAAGCGGCGGTTCGGCGGTGAAGGTCATGTCGGCGTGCCAGTTGCCGCCCCAGTTATGCTCCTCGCCGGCCTCCTTGACGATCTTGATAATGCCGGGGTGGCCGTCCAGGCTTTCCACATAGGGATGATCGATGACCGTGCCGAAGTGCCCGGCCAGGGCCATATGCTGATCCAAGGAGATATCCTGGTCACGGAAGAACAGCACCAGATGCTGGTTTAGGGCGGCGCCAAGTTCAGCCCCGGCGGCACCATCCACCGTGGCCAGGTCGATGTCGCTGACCTCGGCCCCCAGGGCGCCGGTCACCGGTTCAAGGGTGAAGTGCTGATAGTCGGTGGCCGGCGGCGCGGCGCCGTCCTCGACCAATTGTGCGACGCTCGCCATTTTGCTCTCCCGCTATCGAATGGTTGTTGGTTCATTGAACGCCAAGTCTCGCGGCCATGCAAGACAGCTACTTGCTTTGCTTCTCGGCATAGCTCTTGACTTGAGAATAGACCACGCCGGCGAGAATGATGACGCCGCCGATCAGGTGATAAATTGTCGGCGTGGCGCCGAACGCCATCATGGCCACCAGCACGGCGGTAACCGGCACGAAGTTGTGATAGATCGAGGCCACGGTGACGCCCAGGCGGCTGACCGCGAACATCCACAGCCAGGCGCCGATGCCGATCGGGATAATGCCGAGATAGAGCACCATGGCCACGGTCGCTGGGGTCAGGTCGAACCGGGTCTCGTAGATGCCGGTGACATTGAGAACCGTCGCCAGGATAACCAGGGCGACGCCGCCGGTCCCTACCGTCAGCCCGGTAATATGGAGCTGGGAATAGCCCGCCAGCCAGCGCTGGGCGGCCTGGGAGTATCAGGTCCGGGTTACTGTCGCGACGATCACTAGGATCTCGCCACCGCGGAACTCAGTGGCGCCGCCGTTGCCCATGACGACGATGACCAGACCACCGGCCGCCGCCAGCAGGGTGCCGGCGACGATACCGCCATATAGCGGCATGCCGAACACCACCCGGGCGGTCAGCGCCGTGACGATCGGGCTGGCCGCCGACATCATGGCCGTCGCTACCACGCCGCCGGTGCTGATCGCCGTGGTCATCAGAGCCGACGACAGGGCCAGGCCGAAGGTGCCGAGAATGATCAGCTTGCGCCACGGTTGCGAGGCGCGCAGCGGAAAGCGGCGCTCGCGAATGGCGATCAGGCCGAGCAGCATTGTGGCGGCGACCAACTGGCGGCTGGCGGTCGCCGACAGCACGTCCCAGGTCTGCACCAGGGCGTTGATGACCGGAAAGGACGAACCCCACAGCACCACCATGATCAGCAACGCGCCGTTGGATATCAGTGTCTCGCGCCGCGCCGAAGACACCACGTCAACCACGGCGCCCGGTCGCGCTATATGAAGGGATGCCAGCCATCCCCCCTACACCCGGCGCGGCGCGGCGTCCATGGCTTTGATGACGGGTTAGCGCAGCACCTTGCGGATGACGCCCAGAGCCCAGCCGCCGTGGGCGACCTCGTCGCGGGCCGGCAGGGAGTCGGCGGTGAACCATTCGGCGGTGGCGAAGCGCTTCGACAGGGTCAGGTCGGGCTCGTCATCGAAGCGGGCAACGTAATGGAAGGCCAGGTGCCAGGTGCCGTCGCCGCCGGTGAACGACTCCATGTGGCTAAGCGCCACATCGATGCCCTCGAGGCCGAGGCCGTCGTCGAGCACCCGATGGGCGGCGTGCTCCGGATGCTCAAGTTCGTTCATTAGCTCGTTGGGCAGGAACCAGCCGCTCTCGCCGTCCTGGCCGCCGACCGGCTCGACCATGAGCACACGGTCGTCGGCGACAACCGAGACGGTGACGATAAGTTTTACAGCGTGGGTTTGCATGACGGCCTATCGATCAGCCCCGTTCAGTCCTCAAGCTTAGACCAGTCCTCCGGGTTGTCCAGGGGCTCGGTGCCGCTGACCCGGCAGACCCGCTCGCCAGGCACGGCGAATTTAATCAGGTGGCGGCCGACCAGCACGCCGTCGATGGTGCTGACCAGCGGGGTGCGCGCGGTGGTCGGGTCGTCGGCGTTGGGGTCAATGATTTCGCATACGGTGTCACCGGCGCGGACCTGATCGCCGGGCTCGAACAGGTAGTTGACGATGCCGGCGTGAGGGGCGCTGTAATATTCGATGCCGGCCAGCGGCGTGGCCTCGCACAGGGCCTCGGGCAGAGGTCCCGGGTCGCCGGCCACCACGCCGCGGCGCTGCAGGTAGCGGAACAGGTTGTCGGCGTCCGTGGCGTTCAACTTGTCGCTGACATCAGCGGTGCCGCGCAGCTCGACCGTCGATGACAGGCAGGCGAAGGGGATGGGGAATTCGTCGCCGAAGCGCTGGGCCAGGGTCCACCACGGCCGGCTGAATGCCTCGTCGAACGAGCCGTCGCCGGAGTCGATTTCCAGCATGGTCGCCTGGCTCGCCATCTGGGCCGACAGGTCGGCCATTTCGGGCCACAGGTGGGTGCCGATGAACAGGTGCAGCACCGCCTCGGAGTCGCAATGGACGTCGAACACCAGGTCGGCGTCGCCAGCCAGGCCCATGAGGGTTTTACGCTGGGCTTCGATCTCGTTGCGTGGCGTGAGGGCTGCGACCTCAGCCAGGAAGGCGGCGCGGATCAGCGCCACATTGGCCTCGGCATCGGCGCCCAGTTTGCCCTCGACCGCATCGCCCATGGCCTCGTCAAGGCGCGGGTAGCCCCGGTTGAAATTGCCGCCACCGCGAAACTCGTAGCGCCCCAACAGGTCACCCTCGTAGCGCTGGTTGAGGCCGATGGGGTTGGCGAAAGGCACGACGATGATCTCGCCGACGATGTCGCCCCGGGCGTCGGCCTCGTCGAGCAGGCGGGTCAGGTGATGGAGCGTCAGCATGCCGGGAATTTCATCGGCATGAATGCCGGCCTGAAAATACGCCTTGGGCCGCGCTCCCGCCGTGCCGTAGCGATGCACGGTGATGGCCCGCGCCGTGCCGGGGCTCATGACGGTAAGGGGAATTCGGCTGGTCTTTCGGGTCATGGCGGCGCTGTCCTGTGGTGGATGGCGCTACCCGCCAGCCGCGCCCATGGTCAGGAAGGCGTCGCGGCGGCGGCTTTTGATCTCGTCGGCGGGGATGGTTTCGAGGTCCGCTAGGGTCGCCTCCAGGACGTTGCCCAGGGTTGCGATGGCAGCCTGGGGATCGCGGTGGGCGCCGCCCATGGGCTCGTCGACGATCTGGTTGATAACGGCGAGTTCGTCGAGGTCCTGGGCAGTCATCTTGAGCGCGTTGGCGGCGTCCTCGGCCTTGTCCGCGTCGCGCCACAGGATCGAGGCGCAGCCCTCGGGCGAAATCACCGAGTAGACCGCGTGTTCCAGCATCAAGACGGCATTGGCCACGGCCAGGGCGATGGCGCCGCCGGAGCCGCCCTCGCCGATGATGACGCTGATCAGCGGCACCTTGAGGTCGAGGCAGGTCTCCATGGAGCGGGCGATGGCCTCGGCCTGGCCGCGCTCCTCGGCGCCGACCCCGGGATAGGCGCCGGGGGTGTCGATCAGGGTGATCACCGGCAGGCCGAAGCGGTCGGCGAGTTTCATCAGGCGGATGGCCTTGCGGTAGCCCTCGGGCCGGGCCATGCCGAAGTTGTGGGCCACCCGGCCTTCCGTGTCGGCGCCTTTTTCATTGCCGATAACCACCACCGAGCGGCCACGAAACCGCCCCAGGCCGCCGACCATCGCCTTATCGTCGGCATAGGCGCGGTCGCCGGCCAGGGGCGTGAAGTCGTCGATCAGGGCGGCCACATAGTCGGAACAATGGGGCCGCTCGGGATGACGTGCCACCAGGATTTTCTGCCACGGCGTCAGTTTGCCGTAGGTCTGCCGCAGCAGGCGCTCGAGCTTTTCCTGGAGCCGGCTGATCTCGTCGATGATACCGACGCCGTCACCGTCGCTGAGATGGCGCAGCTCCTTGATCTTGCCTTCAAGCTCGGCAATCGGCTTCTCGAATTCGAGATAGGTGGTCATATGTCCCTGGCGGCCCTGGCCTGCCGACTAACCGCGCGCCGCGATCTGTTCGGCCTTGTTGACCATGACCTCGGCCTGTTTAATCGAGGCGATATCGATCAGCCGGCCATCGAGTGTTACCGCGCCCTGGCCCGCCTTGGTGGCTTCGGCCATGGCTTCGATGATGCGCTCGGCCTTGGTGACCTCTTCGTCGGACGGGCTGAAGACCTCGTTGCCGAGGGCAATCTGCGACGGATGGATCGACCATTTGCCCTCGCAGCCGAGCGTCGCGGCGCGGAACGCGGCGGCGCGGTAGCCGTCGGCATCCTTGAAATCGCCGAACGGGCCGTCGACGGGACGCAGGCCATGGGCCCGGGCCGCTACCACCATGCGGGCGATGGCGTAGTGCCACATGTCGCCCCAGTGGGTCAGGCGCTCGCCGTCATCGCCGCCCCCACCATTGGCAATGGGATCGGTCAGCACGGAATAGTTCGGATTGACGCCGCCGATGTTGGTGGTCCGCGCCTTGGTCGAGGCGGCGTAGTCGGCGACGCCGAAGTGCAGCGCCTCGTTGCGCGGGCTGGCGCCGGCAATCTCGTGGATGTTGGCCATGCCCAGCGCCGTCTCGATAATCAGCGAGAAGCCGATACGCTTGGTCAGGCCCATGGCGTCCTCGATCTGGGTCACCAGCATGTCGAGGGCGTAGACGTCGGCGGCGGTGCCGACCTTGGGAATCATGATCATGTCGAGATGCTGGCCGGCCTGTTCGATAACGTCGACCACGTCGCGGTACATGTAATGGGTGTCGAGTCCGTTGATCCGTACCGTGATGGTGTGGCCGCTCCAGTCGATGTCGTTGAGGCCCTCGACCACGTTCTTGCGCGCCTCGTCCTTCATGTCGGGCGCCACCGCGTCCTCGAGATCGAGGAAGATAATGTCGGCGTCCGAAGCGGCCGCCTTCTCGAACAGTTTGGTCTGGCTGCCGGGTACCGCCAGTTCGCTGCGGTTCAACCGCGCCGTGGCCGGCTCGACCAAATGAAAGCTCATGTCATTCTCTCCTCATCAAAATTGCTTTTGTATTGCCCCCTGGGCCCGGTAGCCGAGGCGGTATGCTGTCTCGACCCTCTTCTGTCAAGTCTCGCCACCACCCCGCCGGCCCAACGGGTGGTGGTCGCGGACCAGGGCCTTGAGGCGCTCCTCCAATACATGGGTATAAATTTGCGTCGTGGCGATGTCGGCGTGGCCGAGCATCTGCTGGACGGCACGCAGATCGGCACCGTGGGCCAGCAGGTGACTGGCGAAGGCGTGACGCAGCACATGGGGCGATACCCGGCGCGGCTCGATGCCGGCCTCGATGGCCAGATCCTTGAGTATCTGACCGAAGCGCCGCCGGGTCAGGTGGCCCTCGGCGCCGCGCGACGGGAACAACCAGGGCGACACCGCGGCGGATCTGAGGAATTCGCCGCGCACCAACAAATAGGCCGCCACCGCGTCTTTGGCGGCGCCTCCCACCGGTACCAGCCGCTCCTTGTCGCCCTTGCCGCGAACCACCAGGAACCGGGGATCGCCGCCGACCGTGGCCAGGGGCAGGCCGACCAGTTCGGAAACCCGCAGGCCGGTGGCGTAGATCAACTCGACCAGGGCGAGGCAGCGGGCACCGCTGGCGCCGTCCCGAGCCCGCGCCGCACGGAGCAGATCATCGACCTCGCTCTCGCTCAAAATCTTTGGCAGGGGTGCCCGGCGGCGCGGGCTGTCGATGGTCGCCGTGGGATCGTCCCCGCGAACCTCCTCGGCGAACAGGAACTTATGGAACTGACGCAGACAGGACAGCCGGCGGGCGCTGGTGCTGGCGGCGAAACGGCCGACCAGGTGGCCGAGATAGGCCCGCACCGCGTCGGCGTCCGCATCCACCGGGGTGGCGCCACGGCGGACCAGAAAATCCGTGTAGTCGTCCAGGTCGCGGCGGTAGGCGTCAATGGTCAGGGCGGCGGCGCCGCGCTCAGCCGTGAGCATTTCGAGAAAGCTCTCGACGTGATGCCAATCGTTGGAGCGGACGCTGCCGGGGTCCCTAGAACTCACGGGAGAGCAGGGTTTCGACAGCCAGGGCCCGGGCGTCGGCCTCGAGGCCAATGCTGTAGAGCGCGCCGACCACCGATCCTAGAGCCATGGCGCCGGGCACGCCGGAGGTGGACGAATCAAGCAGGGTCAGCGCCAGCAACACGGTTTCGCCAACCCGGCCGGCGGCGGCGGCGCGGTTGAGCTGACGCAGCAGCGCCTCGGGCGGCGTCCGTACCCACACCGGGCCCGGGCGTTCAAGCAAGGCGAGCAGGGCCTCGATCGGCGGCTCGCGGTCGAATGCCAGGAGCAGGGCGAACAGCAGCTTGGCGCGGGCGTGGCGATCACGCTCCGCCGTCTGGCCCTGTGCCTCCCACCAGGCGGTGAAGCGCGCACCATCCCACGGTTGGACACCGGCGGCGTCGACGAAACCGATGATCGGCGCCAGCCTGGCCACCGTCTTGGCAGCCTCGGCATTGATCCCGGCCTGGGTTTTGGCCAGATCGATCCACGGGCCGGCGGCATCCGGGCGACGGGCGGCGAGCAGCGCCCGTGCCGCGTCGCCGGCGATCCACACCAGTTCGGGTAAGGGCCTGAGCCCGAGCAGTTGGTTGAGGGTGAGTCGGGCGGCGGTGGCAAACCCGTCCCAGCCACCGGACTCGGCGCCCAGCATCCAGTTCGCCCGCAGCACTTCGGCCCGGGCCGCCGGCACTACCTGAATTTGGATGGCCTGGTATATCAGCGCTCGTGACAGGGCGCCCTTGTCGGTTTCGATGCGCGGCCATGGATCGGACAATTCTTCTGGTGTGAAGGGCACGCTTTCATACAGCTCGGCCAGGGTCTCGGTCGGCAGAGACCCCAAGGCCTCGGCCCGCTCCGCCGCCCGCAGGCGGAGATCCAACGGCACCGTGGCGGTCAGGGCGATGGCCCGGGAAATCGTCGGATCGGCGTTGTTGATGGCGTCCTCCGGCACTGCGAGGCGCGCCGTGCGCAACATGGCCAGGTGCAGGGCGGTCGGATTGGGCAGGCTGTCGAGGGTGATATTGTCGGCTCCGGCCAAAGCCGCCAGCAGCGCTTCCAGTGCCGGGTCGTCGTCGATACCGCGTTCGCGCAGCAACTCGACCCCGAATGAGGCGGCGGCGTGGTTGGCGTTGAGCGCCTGGCAGAAAATCAGCACCTTTTCCCAATAGGGCAAGTCGTCGTGGCGAATGAGGTCGCGGGCCTGAGCGCAGGCGCCGACGAAATCGGCGGTCAGCAACAGGGCGTCGAGACGGGTCTGGGCCAGGGTGGTGTCATCGAGATCGGCCGGGGTGGTGCGCATCATGTGGTTGACCGACACTCCGTCGCCCATGGCCGCAAGGCGCTCGATGCGAAGTGCCAGAAGACTGGCCGCGGCCGGCCCCTCAGGCGTCGCCGCCGCCGACAGCAGCAGGCGCCGGGCGAGGCTGTTGACCGTGCGCGAGGTGACACCGACCGGTAGCCGGGCCAGCAGGCGTTCGACCAGCCGGCGGTCGCTGCCGGCCCACATGTCAAAGGCGAAACCGCCATCAGCCGCTTCCATTAGGCCGGCGGCTTCCGGGTCCGGGGCCTCGACCATGCCGACCTCAACCTCCACATCGGCGTCGCTTGCCGCGGCCGGCTCCGTGGCAACCGGGACGCCGGTGATGGTCTCGGTCTCGATCAGGTCAGGGGAGGGCGGGGGCACGATGTCCAGCGGCACCGTCTCCTGGGCCGCCAGTGGTAGCGCCCAGGCCATTGCCAGGGCCACCACCACGGCGCGTTTGCTACTGTTCAAACCGGTCATCGGGAATTGCCACTTCGACCTGAGATGTGGGCGCCGGGATATCCCAGGTCATGAGAAAGACCACGGCGCCGCCGACCACGACGGCGGCGACCAGGGCGGAGATTTTGGAAAGACGCGACATGGCGTTAACAATTTGGCCCGAATTGTTGTTGGGAGGCCGGCAAAAGCCGGAAATACTGAAGGTTGGTGAGGGGCGACAATCCCGAATTTTATGGTAGATTGGATTTATGGCTATTTTGCGGCAGCTTACCCGCTTGTCTCTTTGCTTTCAACGCCTCGCGATGCGGGTGCGTGGGAGGCGCGTATGACAACGACAACCGCTCTGACCGGTCAGACCATCGTGCTGATCGGACTCATGGGCGCGGGCAAGTCGTCCATCGGCCGTCGTCTGGCGTCGCGGCTCGCCATTCCCTTCGTCGATACCGACGCCGAAATTGAGGCCGCGGCCGGCTGTTCCATCGCCGAGTTTTTCGACCGCCATGGCGAGGCTGCGTTCCGCGACGGCGAGCGCCGGGTGATCGCCCGCCTGCTCGGCAACCCACCCCAGGTGTTGGCGACCGGCGGCGGTGCGTTCGTTGACCGCGAGACCCGGGCGCTGGTTGCCGACAAGGCGCTGTCCGTGTGGCTCCGCGCCGAACTTGACCTATTGGTCAAGCGTTGCGGCCGGCGTAATACCAGGCCCTTGCTGCGCGAAGGCAATCCGCGTGACATCCTCGCCAAACTGATCGACGAGCGCTATCCGATTTATGCGGAGACCGACATCATCGTCGATACGGACGATAGCCCCCACGAAACCATGGTCGACCGGATTATCGATGCGCTGGAAGCCTACCAGCGCGACGGCGCTGGCGACCCAGCGAGTTGAGCACCGTCATGTCCGATCCATCGTTGACCGGGATTGATGATCCTGGGGCGCCCGAGCGGCTTCGCGTCGAGCTCAGTGACCGGGCTTACGACATCGTTGTCGGCGAAGGGCTGATTGCCGCCGCCGCCGGTTACTTCGACGCGGTGCTGACTGGGCGCCGGGTTGCCGTGGTCAGTGACGAAAATGTCGCCGGCCACCACCTGCCTGCCCTCGCCGCTAGCCTCGACGAGGCCGGTATCAGCCATCACGACATCATCCTGCCGCCCGGCGAGGGGACCAAGAGCTTCGCTCATCTGGAGCGGCTTCTCGACGCCCTGCTCGACGCCCGGATCGAGCGCGGCGACATGGTAGTGGCTCTCGGCGGCGGCGTGATCGGCGACCTTGCCGGATTTGCCGCCAGCGTATTGCGCCGGGGCGTCGGCGTAATCCAGGTACCGACCACCCTG